>CAJPRB010000012.1:0-18709 GCA_905372925.1 uncultured Streptococcus sp. | reverse complement strand
AAGTGAATTTCACTCAATACACTGCCAAGAAAGAAACAAAGTCCCCAAACTAGCGTTCTTTGAATAATATAAATATCTGTTTGAACAAATAGGGTTAAACAATAAGCAAAAACACTTATCAAAAATAACATTCTACGATTTTTGACTAAAATAGACAATAATCCATAGATTATCAAAATCGACCAGAGTATATATAAATACCACGAAACCCCAAGAGGATCTTTATAGATATTTAGCAAATCAGACATAGTTGTAGGAACACGAACAGATGCCCCCGCAATTTTTTGAAGACCAAAGTGAATGATCGAATAAAAAATATATGGTAGCCCAAAAATAATCGTCTTCTTCTTAGCATATTGCCAGAACTCTTTCAAATCCGATATGGGTTTGAAAAAGTATCCTGATAAGGCAAAAAATACTGGTATATGAAATATATAGACTTGTGCTATCAACAATGACAGTATGTTGTTTGCTGTGGGAAATTTTTCCGATTGATACAGTCCAAGCAACACATGTCCTACTAAGACTAAAAATATGGAAAAGCCTTTTCCAAAATCTATCCAATTGATTCTACTTTTTGTCATATCCAAACTCTTTCTCCACAACCTCAAGCGCCCGTTCAATCACCACATGCATATCGTAATATTTATAATCCGCTAAACGCCCACAGAAGATAACCTTATCATTCTTTAAAGCTTCCTCTTGGTACTTAGCAAACATCGCATTATTTTTCTCATCGTTAATCGGATAGTAGGGTTCATCCCCACGTTTCCAGTCAGCCGGATATTCACGCGTGATAACGGTCTTTGGCTGCGTTCCATATTCGAAATGCTTATGTTCGATAATACGAGTGTAAGGAATCTCACGCTCTGTATAGTTCACTACAGCATTCCCTTGATAATTTTCCTCGTCCAAAGTCTCATGTTCAAATCGAAGACTACGGTATTCTAACTCTCCGTGCTTATAGTCAAAATACTGGTCGATCATTCCTGTGAAGACAACTTTGTTAGCAGATGCTTCCAACTCTTCACGATGAGCAAAGAAATCTACTCCAAGTTCAACTTCTACATCTTTCAGCATATTTTCGATGATGACATTGTAACCACCAATAGGAATTCCTTGGTAACGGTCGTTAAAATAGTTATTATCAAAGGTTAAACGAACTGGAAGACGTTTAATGATAAATGGAGGAAGTTCTGTTGCTGAGCGTCCCCACTGCTTTTCAGTATAGCCCTTGATCAATTTTTCATAGATGTCCGAACCAATCAACTTGATAGCTTGTTCTTCCAGATTTTTCGGCTCAACATCTTTCATATCAGCTGTCTGCTCAGCAATCTTATCTTTCACTTCCTGTGGAGTTTTTGTCCCCCACATAGCATAGAAAGTATTCATATTGAAAGGAAGATTATAAAGACTTCCCTTATAGTTCGCAACAGGGGAGTTGATATAATTATTAAACTCTGCAAATTGATTGACGTAGTCCCAGACTTTTTTATTAGACGTATGGAATATATGGGCACCATATTTATGAACATTGATACCTTCTACATTCTCACAGTAGATGTTCCCACCAATGTGATCGCGTTTATCAATCACTTTTACTTTTTTTCCACGTTTTGTAGCTTCGTGTGCGAAGATTGCTCCAGACAAACCAGCTCCAACGATAAGATAATCGTACATATTAAATCTCCTTTTTATAATTTAACGATTCGATTGAAGTAAGGAATCTTCATTAACATTCCAACAATAATAAAACTAACACTTAAAGTAAATATAGCGAAAAGTAAATATGATCCTACGAAACTAAAACCAAATAGTTTTTCCCATACCTTCATAGTATATGTATGTATTATAAAAACTCCCATAGTTTGATTAGAAAGGGAAACAATACATTCGCTTCGGTTTTCGTTCAAAGTAAGCGTGAGGATAGTTAGAAAAATTCCTAGAGTACTGACTTTTACAAATAAAGTATCATAAAAGTATTCAGCAAATAGATTATGGTATGTAGTCTTCGCTATGAAAAATAATATTATTGGTGAAATCAATAACAAAAGCATGCTAACTATTTTCATCCAATTCTTAAACCTGGATTTGAGTTCTTTCATAGTGAATTGCGCTATAAAACCACCTAAAAGGTAGTAAAAAAACCAAGTCCATAATCTAAAGGTTTGTATAACATATGTTTGTGCTGGCATTTGAAATACAATATTTGTTAACTCAAAAATCAAACCAATAACTACCAATAAAGATAGACTGTATAAATAATTTTTTTTTGAATTTAGAAATTTTTTCAAAATCGGCAAACATAGATAAATGAGCATCAGAGCTCCGAAAAACCAAAACTGAAAGAAATAACCTCTTTGTATCAAAGAACCTACAATTTTTTTAATTAAGTTCTCTGTAAAGTCTCTTTTAAACAGCCAAACGATAAAAGTCCATGACGACACTGTTATTAGGATCCATTTTATTTTCTGCAATACGTAGGAATAGGTAATTTCTCTCTTTCCTAACAATAAATAACCATTGACCATAAAAAATAGAGGGATAGAATACGTTCCTAAGTAATATAAATATGTCAAAAAATTCCATGAACCTGTCTCTTTAAACTCACCCATCGCTGTATGGAGTAGAACGACTCCAACACATGCAAGCACTTTTAGTAAATCTAAGTTAATATTTCGAAATTTGCGCATTCTAATTTTTCCTGATTATTTGTTTTAATTCTTTTACATCTACCACTTTCAGAGATAGAATCAAAGAAAGGTAAATGATTCCACCAAGTACCACAAACACTAAAACATTTATGACTGGCGAAAAATATATAAATGTTTTTGAACCTAGCAAGATACCATACATAACAGCAGATGCGAGTGCAGTTTTTGTCATTGAACCGATAATAGGGACTTCTTTTAAATAGAAACGTGTATAGAATAACTGAATTCCCCATACAAACACTTCAGTCAAGACTGAAACAATCGCAGCACCTATATAACCAAATTGGGGAAGAAGCAACAAATTCAACCCCACACTCAGAATAGCGGGAACTGTCGTTGAAACCATAAATTCCTTATTTTTATTATGCGGAATCAAGATTTGAATTCCCATTATATTGGTCCAACCAATAAAGAACATGCGAAAAATCATGATTGCTATCGCAAACCGTGCATCTTGAAAATCGTGACCAAGGAAAAATTGAACAAAATCGTCATTAACAATCAACATACCTGCTATAATCGGAAAAACAACTAAATTATAAATCAAAAAGGACATCTCATGCATCTTATTGACTGCCTTATGATCTCCTGTTGCTAATAAATTAGCAACTCGAGGTAACATAACACTCCCAAGCGATGTTACCAATGTTAATAAAATATTTACCAATTTCAAAGCCTGATCATAAATTCCTACATCTTTTGTAGAGGCTAAAGCACCAAGCATTGTACGATCTAAAGTAACATATAAGGAAATAGCTACCTGAGGAAGGAATAATAAAACAATTGGCTTCAGATGATGCTTTGCATAGCTTAAATCAAAATGTGGTTTTCCAATAAACTCCCGAGCTGGCAACCACATACTGAGTTGCCCCAAGAGTTCAAATATAGTTAGCAAAAAGACATAGAGATATAGGTCGTTTGGAGATTTAACAAAGAGGAAGATGGAGAGTACCCCAACAAGTTTGACCGTGATATTTCGAATGGTAATCTTTCGAAAATCCTCCAACCCTTGAAATAGCCATGATATATCTAAACCTTTAGAAACTAAGGTAAAGCCCAGAATGTAGGCTATGGGATTTTGCATAAAGGGGAGAATTAAGCAAAGAACACCATACAAGGATAGAGAAAGAACGGTTGCACCTAGTTGCAAAGAGTAAATTCCCCAAAAGTTTTTTTCAATTTCTTTCCGATGTCCTGAAATGACCTTGGTCCCATAGTTGGCAACTCCTAAAGTCGCTAAGAGAATAAAGTAGGTGACAATGGAATTAAAGTATCCATATGCCCCTAGGTCATCCGAAGAAAAAACCCGTGTCACATAGGGGGTCGTAATGATGGGGAGTATAATCACCAACAATTGATATGAAAGATTGTAGGCGTAGTTTTTAAGTACTTTCATACCTGTACTCTCCTCTTGAACACCGTCTTAAACAGTGTATTTGATTGAATTATAAATTCCCTCAGGAGAAATTGATTCTTTGTTTCGCTCCCTGGCATATTTCATCAAAATCCTTTCTCTTGAAATTCTTTTTCTAGACTTTCTGCTTTTCTTTTAACTAGGTTTTTAATAACAGGGTTAAAAAGATACTTTGTTTTATAATTGATGTAAAGTAAATTTGATGTCTTTGTCTTTGTTTCAAATTTGAATTTAAAACTACTTTTCTCTGCATATATAAACAGGTCGTATACTTTATCAAGTTCATCATTCATAACATACAACATGTTTTGCATATTAACCAAATACTGTAAAGAGTCACTGACAACCTTTTCTAATTCCGGATTTTTTACATGGATTTCTTTATATAAGTCTAAAATTCTTTTAGTTACTCTCTCATGGTGATCCGCTCTCTTTTTCATCACAGTAATATTCATACTTTGATCAGCTCTACCCAAAAAGTACTGATAGATATCCAACTTATAATAAATGTAATTTTCTACAAATTGAAGGGGGAGCATTGTATACTCTTGGTCGACATAAAATGTATTTTCACTGATTGTAATAGCGTTATCCTTCAAGATACTTGTTTTATAAACCAGAGCATGCATAGGTGTCCACTTACTAGGAATACCTCCCGTCTCTTGATTTGGAATAAGATAAGAAGAAAATTCCTTATACACCGTCGTATTATTGTATACATGCTGTTCTGTATAGTCAGAAATCACTAAATCAGTATTAATTTCTTTTAATTTATCCAATAAGCTTTCAAATTCTGGAACATTGACCCAATCATCCCCATCAATGACCTTAAAATATTTTCCATTAGCTTCTTTAATCCCACGATTAATAGTTGAGCCATGCCCCCCATTTTTTTTTGTGATAATTCTTAAATCTAAATCGCTACCTTCCATTAAATTCTCAACAACCTGAACAGAATTATCAGTACTCCCGTCATTAATGATTAACACTTCAAAATCACTGTAATATTTAGGATTTACAGTTTTAAATGATTCTATACATTTACCAATATAGCTTTCAATATTATAGGTTGGCACAGTAATCGTCAAGTATTTTTTAGACATTTTTTCCCCCTGATACTTCTTCTATCAAATCTATCCACTGATGTATGATTCGGTCTTTATTAAATTTTTCCATGTTATCTTTGGCATGAGATGAAAAACGGTTTCTTAGCTCCTTATCATTCATTAGTTCTAATAATCTATTAGACATCTCTTCTACATCATAACAATCGATCAGATAACCATTGACACCATTTTCAACAATCTCACTAGGTCCTGTCGGACATCTGAAGCTAACTATAGGAAGTTTGTATTGCTGCGCTTCTAACAATACCAAGGGTAAACCTTCGTAACGAGAAGTCATGACATAAATTCCTTTATCACCATAAATCAGATCCTGATTTTTTTCAAGCCCTTTGATGACTAACTTATCCTGTAAATCATTTTCGGTGATTAAATCTCTGATTTTGTCTACTTCATCTTGATTACCAGAACCGTAGATTTCCCAAGTCCAGTCAGATTTCTCAGACAAAACTTTTTTGGCAACTTGAACAAGGTAATCATATCCTTTTTGATAATCAAAGCGACCAACTGTAACAAGTTTAGTCGACTCATTGTTATAAGTCACATTGGAAAGAATATCTTCTTTCCAATTATATATGTAATCAATTTTTTTCTCGGAGATACCGTATTGTTTTATATAATTCCTACGATCTTCTTGTGTGAGAGTAATAATCTTGTCTGCAAATTTTGCACCAACATATCTTTGGAGCTTCTTAACTTTAGTATCAATGTCAACTATTGAGTTTGTATGGTCACAAGAAATAAATTTTGTTTTTAAACCAAGAGTACTTACTACACCTACTGTATTCATACTCATTCCGATACCAAAAACAATATCGATACCTTGCTCTGTCAAATAACTCCTTAGTAACATAACAGCGGAAAGAAAATTCTTACTCATAGAAATTTTTTTATGTGATAAATTTCTATATTTAACTGAATCTTTTACTGGAAAAAAATTTGTTTCTGTGGAAATCATAGATAGTAAATGCACTTCATACATTTCTGATAATTCATTCGCAAGGCTGGTTGCTACTTTCAGGCCTCCATCCGTTCTATCAATACTCCATTTCACGATACATATGTTTTTTGACAATTTTTATCCTCCCCTTCACTCTGCATCGCCTACTGATATAAGTTCTATATTATGTGCCACTCTATCTTCTACTGGAGGGAGTTCCATGAAATCGCCATAAATTTCCGTCAAATAACCTTTATAATCTGTAGGACATTTTATTATAACATCTTCAAAATTAAGAGAGTTAGGCTCCCCAAAGTACTCTTTAGGAACTATTTCTCTCTCCCTATATCTGCCTAGAACATTCCCAACGTAACGGGAAGTTTTTAAATCATATTTCTGAATAAGTTTATGCAGATTCTTTACTAAAGCATCTTTTGGAAGTAGCTTTTGGATTCTTAGCGTTTTAGATATTTTAACTATAAGATTCTCTATAGTTCCGCGATCTTTGTCTTCAAGATGATCCAAAACTGATATTTTACAAAGCATTCTTTGAAACAACACTCTAGAACTATGTAATTTAGCTGCAAAACTCCCCTTTTCTGGATAACCATCTAGAGGAAAAATATCAATAAAGACATTGCTTTCCAAATTTGCAAATTTAACAATCACATTTTTATCGACCAATTGAGTTATATCGAGATTTAGAGGATTATTGACTATCTTTAAATAGCTTGGTAATAAACGTGGAGCTACTTTTTTAAACTTTTCATAATCTTCCCTCGGCATGCCAATATCAATATCATCATCCCAAGGGATAAATCCTTTGTGACGTACTGCTCCAAGCAATGTTCCCCCTAGAGCATAGTAGGTCAAATTATTTTCTTCACAAATATTAATAAATTCTTTCAAGATAGACAGAATCTTGTTTTGAATAATTTTGATATCCGACATACTTTTCTCCTCTGTAAAAACGATACAATTCGATATATAATAGTACTCCTGTTCAGTATTCTCTTAAATCTGTAGCTGACTAATACTACTTAATTTCCCATTATATTATTTTTTTTCAAACGAATCATTCTCTAACATTTAATCTCTTTCGCTGGAAGATTGATAATCAGAATATATTAAACTTCCTATCAAAATCCAAAATATATTGTACTGAAGGTACAAATTCAAATCATCAATTATTGAATGGAAACTCATCAATATCAAAATAAAAGCAAGGACCCATTGACGTCTCTTAATAACTTTAAACAAAGTTAAGGTTAACAGTATAATCATCAATACTAGGATTAGCAAACCGTATTTTTGTAAAATTTGCATATACAAATTATCCACATATAGATACGTCTGATAAATTTTTACTCCCTCTGTAGTGAGACCATTCCCAGTCCATTCAACTTGTCGGCCAAACAAACCAAAGCCATATAGCTGCAGAGATTTATTCGTCAAATATATACGATTACCTGACATGTAGTTTAATTCATAAAGAAAATTATTAACAAAAGCATTAGTTGAATTAAGATAAGCAAATGAAATCCAAAAACTCACTAGTGCATTTACAACAAAGGTGAATTTAAAAATACTAAACATACGTCCTAATTTAGAGAAAAGATCAGGAAACCACTTTATTAATAAATTGCAAATCAACAATATACAGGAACTATAAGATGTCAAACGAGAATCAGTCTGTTCATATACCCAATAAACAGATAAAGCTAGCAAGAACAACTGCCAATAATAGATTCTATTTTGCTTTAAATAAAATACAATAGCAACTACATTCATTAGCAGAGCCGACGGAAATAAAGCATATCTAAAACCCAAATAGTTACGGACTCTCCCAGAAATCTCTAAATAATTAGGTATAACTCCCAATTTAGCACTTATTATAACAAACAATAACAAGCATACACTTATCACTAAAGCAATTTTCGCTACATTTTTAAACGGAATATCACGTAAAGCATAAATAAACAATATACCTACTGCGATATTAGAATTGATAGTGCCCATTTCCCCTATAATAAAGTAAAGTAAAGTTGCAGCAAATAATCCAATGAGTGTTTTGTAATCATACTTTCTTTTAAATGTCTCTTTTGTAAACAAAAGAAAGAGTAAAGTAGCTACCACTATTTTATAGACTTCTTTAGGTAAATATTGAGCATAAAAAGTCACACTTAATATTGAAATAATTAAAAATATCCCTAACGCAACAAGAGCTAAAATTTCTGGCAAAGACTTTATTTTTACTGTTAATTTCATTCTTATTGTTCATCCCTATCTAAAAACTCTGACCATACTTCTTTCCAAAAAATTTTGCCATTAAGAAGGATTTCCCTTTTTCAAACAAATCCACCTTTTCCATATACATAAATGGAAGTTCTTTTGGCTTAATGTCCTTATGTTTCAACCACACATTAAATAATAATTCACTAACACGACCGAATAGTCTAGCTTCAAATGGTGTTAACTGGGATACATCTATTTGCTCGTACATCTTATCTAAAATAGGAAATAACCAAGAAAAATACTGATTTGCTGAATCTTTTTTCATGATAAACATATTGAACATGTAACCACTACGTTGCTTCATAACCTTATCGAAGGTCGTTAAATATTCTGGGCTTAACTCTTTAATGACATCACGAGCAATATCAAGATGACTTCTATCCAAAGTATGGGCATAGTGTGAATAGAGTGTTTCAATATAATATCGCCTCTTCTTAGGAACTAGAACATCATTTTTAGAAAGAAGATTATCTAAATCGTCTCGAGATAAAACAACTTCATCCATGTTGATATGTTCCGAATAACCTCGTGATCTTTTTGTAAAATAACGACGATAGTGTACTAAACCTAGATAATCACAGTCTAAGTTCTTCCACGCCCAGTAAAGTCCTGTTAATTCACAATAATATGGATTTAAAGATGAAATATTATCACCAGTATTATCTCCAATAAAACCGATATCTGATTTCCCCTCTCTCCCAACATGTATTGGAAGATAGAGAGAATTATCTTGAGGCATTTTAACCTTCTTGTGTGTTGCCACAATGATTTTTACATCTATCAATCTATTTCGCTCCATCTCTCATAAATACAACTTTAACTGTCTTCAATAAAATTTCAATATCTTTCCAAATTGTCCAATCGTCTATATAGGCCACATCTAATTTGACAACCTCATCGAAATTCTTGATCTCACTTCGTCCGCTGACCTGCCATAAACCTGTTATGCCAGGTTTAAAACTTAGACGGCGTTTTTGTTCTGGGGTATAGTGCTCATACTCGTCCACTGTCGGTGGTCGTGTACCTACCAAACTCATATCTCCCTTTAGAACATTGTAAAACTGTGGTAGCTCGTCCAAACTAGTCTTCCTTATAAAACGACCAATTTTCGTGATACGTGGGTCATCATCCACCTTAAACATTCCACCCTGCATGGTATTTTGTTCCATGAGTTCTCTCTTTTTATCCTCAGCATCCACACACATAGAGCGAAACTTGTAAAAAGTAAAATGGCGGCCATTTTTTCCTATACGCGTCTGAGCAAAAAAAGCAGAGCCCCCATCCCTTCGAATCAAAGGAACCAGTACAATACTGACTAAGCCACATAGTATCAAACCCACCAGGGAACCGATAATATCAATAATTCGCTTAGCAATCACATGGCTAGTCTTATAAAATGTTGTAGAAAAAGTCACAACGTTTAATCCTGCCATCTCACGAATTTGCTTGTTACGTGCCAAGCTACGATCAAAAGCATTTAGATTGACTGTAACATCAATTCCCATCGTTTCAAACTGAGAGACAAGCTCTCCAATATTGTATTTTTCACTTGGAAGATTGATAAAGACTTCATCGACTACCTCATGAGTCGCAAAGTTTACTATATCTCCCTCTGCTACTACCTTTAACCAATCATGCTGAAAATCTGGTTTGTCTAAAACACTGACGGCTACCAACTCCCCAACAACATCATCTGATTCTATTAGTCTATCCAGTACCTTTTCGGCACGAGAAGTTGCTGTAAGTAGGAGAATTTTCTTACTTCCTTTAAAGTTGGGATAAGCCCGCTTCCAATACCACTTGATAAATAAGTTTAGCACATAGACTAAGAGAGCATGTAATATGAGGAAGTAAATCATGCCTCTTCTGGAAATACTAAAACGATCTTCTAAGAAAAAATTAGAAATACTAATCGCTAGCGCAAAGAATAGGATATATTTCAATGTCTGGACAAGTTCAAGCAAATATCCCCTTTTAAAGAAATCTTGTCCATAATCACTGATATAAAAGACAAAATAATGGAGGATATAAAGTGCAATAGCTGTTGTTGAAACAATCTCCGTTTCTCTCACAGCGCTAAGTAGATAAGTCAATAAAATAACAAGAAAACTCTGGATTATGGCCAATGAAGGCTTTACTACTTTTCCATTCATCTCTATCCCCCCAACCTATTTTTTATTTTTTTCCGTAATCTCCATAGCTCCCATAAGAACCGTATTTGTCTACTGAAGTATCGAGTTTGTTCAACACAACTCCTAAAAACGGCTTCCCTGTGTGTTCCAACTGTTCCTTCGCTTTTTGAATATCCCGTCGATTTGTTTCACCTGCTGCTGTCACTAAAATAGAAGCATCGCATTTTTGCGTAATGATAGCCGCATCAATCACGACACCGATAGGAGCAGTATCTACAATGATGTAGTCAAAATATTTACGCAAGGTTTCAAGCATTGTACTGAAATTCTTACTTTGAAGAAGGGCTGTCGGATTCGGTGATACAGAGCCAGCCTGAATCACAAAGAGATTTTCGATATTGGTATCACAAAGCCCATGTGATAGGTCTGTAGTCCCTGATAGAAATTCTGTCAGACCTGTAATTTTATCCCTTGCTTTAAAGACACCTGACATAACAGAATTGCGAATATCTCCATCAATCAGCAGCGTTTTGTAACCTGCACGCGCAAAAGCCCAAGCGATATTGGTGGAAGTCGTTGATTTTCCTTCTCCTGGTTTCACAGAAGTGATAGAAAATACTTTCAAATCATCTCCACTTAACTGTAGGTTCGTGCACAAAGCATTATAATACTCCTCTGCCTTTTTTACAAGATCCAATTTTGCCTGTGAGATTTCTAACGTTGGCATAACTTCCTCCTACTTTCATTTTGTCCAAATCTGGAACGACTCCTAGAAGCGGAATTTGCAGTACATCTTCGACATCTTCAGGACGTTTCACACGGGTATCAAGCAGCTCAATCAAAAGAACAGTAATTACTGTTACGACAGCTCCTCCAAGGAAACCAAACAAGGTGTTGCGTCGAATATTTGGAGAAGAGGGAGTCGTAGCTGGTCGCGCTTCTTCAAGTGTCGTTACATCAGATACTCGCGTTACAGCGATGATCTTTTCTGCAGCAGCTTCTCGTAGAGAATTAGCAATGCGACTGGCTTCCTCTGGCTGTTTATCCTTGACAGAGATTGAGACGATACGAGTGTCGGCTGGTACAGTCACTTGAACTTTGCTAGCTAACGTTTTTGCTGGTATATCCAATTTCAAATTTGTCGCTACCTTTTCCAATACATCCTGCGAAAGGATAATCTCGCGGTAGTCTTTTACCAGATAAGAGCCTGCCTGCAAGTCCTGATTTGTCAGTCCCGGCTTATCTCCTTGATTACGGTTGACTACGTAAATACGCGTGGTGCTCGTATATTCTGGCTTAACAATAAAAGTGCTATATGCAAAAGCTCCCGCACCTGTCACAAGTGCCACTAATAAAATTATTAGCTTGCGTTTCCACAAGGTTTTAAGTAATTGAAATACATCGATTTCTATCGTATTTTGTTCTTTCATCATTTCTCCTAAATTAGTTGATCCATTACAATTTTTCGAGGATTGTCTATAAAAAGTTCCTGAGCCTTCGCTTCTCCGTATTTTTGAGTAACAAGGTCATATGCTTCTGCCATATGAGGAGGTCTACCGTCTAGATTGTGCATATCACTTGCAATCACATGAACCAAATCCTGCTCTAAAAAATACTGAGCTCTTTTTTTCATGAATTTATAACGTTCTCCAAAAAGTTTGGGTTTGAGGATGTGTGAACTATTTACTTGCGTGTAACAGCCCATATCGATCAGTTCTCGAACGCGTTTTTCATTATTTTCAAGAGCATCATAGCGCTCAATGTGGGCAATGACTGGAGTAATTCCCAACATCAAGATCTTGCTCAAGGCGCTATGAATATCGCGATAAGGGGTGTTCATACTAAACTCTATCAAGGCATAACGACTATCATTGAGGGTCGGAATCCGCTTTTTTTCCAGCTTATCCAAAACATCTGGTGTGTAGTAAATTTCAGCCCCATAAGCAATGACCAAGTCATTCGCGACTTCCTTAGCTATTTCACGAACCTTAAGAAAGTTTTCTGCTATCTTCTCTTCCGGAGTTTCAAACATGCCCTTGCGACGGTGAGAGGTAGAGACAATGGTTCGCACCCCCTGCCTGTAGGCTTCTGTCAAGAGGGCCTTGCTCTCCTCTCTTGACTTGGGGCCATCATCTACATCAAAGACAATGTGCGAATGAATATCAATCATTTCATTTTCCCTCCAACACGTCTTGAATAGCAGCTTTGACAGATGCAAGGCTACTGTCGTTAATTTCCATCATATAGAGGTTACTATCTGGCATCGCATAAGAAGGGAGATCCATCCGTCCTGTACCTTTCAAGTCTTGCGAATTCACTTTGTAAGTTCCACCACTTTCCAACTGAGCATTGACTAAGTTCATCATGGTCTCAAGCGGCATGTTTGTTTGGATAGAATCTTGCAAACTATCAATAATCGTACTATAATTTTTCAGTGCTTCGGTCGACGTTAATTTTTGAAGGATCGCCACAATCACCTTTTGTTGATTGCGTCCGCGGTCACGATCGCCATCTGCTAGGGAGTAGCGCTCGCGAACAAAACCAAGAGCCTGTTCTGAATCAAGATGAACATTGCCTACAGGGTAATGCTTTCCATTTGTATGGGCAGTAAATTCTTGATCATTATAAACATCTACCCCACCCAACAAATCAATCAATTTCAAAAACGAAGTGAAGTTTAATCGCACATAGTAATTGATCTCTACTCCATAGAGATTTTCTAAGGTGTGGATGGATGAATCAACTCCATAAATGCCCGCATGGGTCAATTTATCTTTTTGATTATTTCCACCGTCTGCGATTGGTACATAAGCATCACGTGGCGTTGTGGTCAAGAGGATTTTCTTGGTATCTCGATTGACAGTCATCAGGATATTGACGTCTGAACGCGACACTGAACTAATCGGGCCATAGGTATCAATTCCACTAACATAGATATTGAAAGACTGACTCTTTGAAGTTTTAGGAGCTTCTACTTTTTTAGTGAATCCCTTAGTATAAATCTTTTTTATCTTCGATGCGTAATCTGGATATTCTGACTCGATGATATTTTCAAAGACACTATTTAGGACAATGGCCTTGGTATCACCTGCAATCAGACTCTTGTAAGCCGCCAAGTAAGACGAACTCTGATTGACCGTCAAATCGGTATTCTGACTCGACTTGATATCAGCTAGTAGTTTTTGAATATTTTCATTATCAGTCCCAGTCGGTGCTGTCACACTCGTCAGTTGCGTAACATTTCCAATCTCACTATCTGCTAAAACAGCAACACTGATAGAATATTCTGAGTAATTAGAAGTCGCATTTAGACGATTGGTCAGTCCAACAAACTGCTGTACTGCAAAAAGCGACACAGAGCTGACAAGGATAGAGAACACCAACAGAAAAATTGTAAATTTTTCAGCTTTTTTATAGATAATCAAGAGCAGCCCTACCAAGGCAACTAGTAGGACTAACGCAGTTGCCACTAGATTAAGATATCTAAAAGCAAGGATATGGTATTTAAAAATCAAAAACAATAAAAAGCCAGCCAACAATAGATAAACAGCTAACAAGGCTATGTTAACGCTTCGCTTTACTCTCCCCGAGCGAGATCTCTTTGAACGTTTCGTCATGACACTCCCCTATACTATAATAATTAAAGTAATTATATCACAAAAGTAAGGTAAATTCCATTTATTCCCACAATTCTCAGCGTTTTCATTCATTTTTTCTTAGCTATATTTCGAAGTGACCGCTTTCATTATTTAGGAGCTTGAGCAAACAAAAATAAGGTCCCTTGCAAGAGACCTTATTTCAACTTTTTATTTGATATGATTTTCAAATTCTTTTTGACTTTGTTCGATAGCCTTTTTACTTTCTTCTTCCCACTTAGCCTTAGCTTCATCAAATTGTTTCTTGGTAACAGGATCTTTTTGCAGTCTCATGTACTTGTAGTTGTTTCCATCACCTTTGATTCCCACTAGGGAGTAGGCACGTGTAAACGGAGTTACTTTAGTTACAGAGGCTGTACCACCATTTGACATAACAGACATGACTAGAGAATTGTCAATCATCCAAGCTTGAGCCTCAGCGTATTTTTCATAACGTTTAGCAACATCTTGATTCTCAGCATCTGCTTCTTTTAGAAGTTTTGTATAGGTATCAAGTCCTAGGCTCTTGATGAGTTCTTGATCTTCCTTAGCATCTAGACCGAAAATTTTGAGATAAAAACCATCTTCGGCATTAAATGGATCCAGATAAGTTGACGGATCTTGGTAATCACCAACCCAGCCATCAAAGTTTAAATCGTAATCACGAGCTGCTGGGTTTGGTGCTAGGAAAGCGACATTCCCAAAGTCATCCGTTGAAAGTTGCTGAACATCAATGACGATATTATCAGAACCTAGTACTGTTTCAAGTGTCTGTTTAAGCGAATTCATACCCGAAACCGCATTTTTATTGGTTTGATCAACTGGGATGTCCAAACGAATCGGGAAGGTCACTCCTTGGGCTTCCAATTCCTTTTTAGCTTCCACAAATTTTGCTTGGGCCTTTTCCTTGTTGAAGTAACCGTCTTGGGCATCCGCCAAGTTGATTCCTGACCACTCAGTTCCGTAGTTCACAAGCTTTGAAGCTGTTACTTCTCCAAAGGTCTTATCTCCCACCTGCACAAAAGTAGGGGGAACAAGGGTATTTCGAAGGGTCTTACTTGCCGCTTCTTCTCCATTAGATTGGGCAGAGTAGGTCGTACGATCGATAGCAAAGTTAAGCGCCTGACGGAAGTTCTTATTTAAAATCGCTGTTTGCGTTGATTTCTTTTGCTGGTCTGATGTTTTAGCAGTATGGTTATAAGCTTTACGGTTAACGTTAAAGTTGAAGTACCAAGAAGTCTTGTCTTGTAAACTATAAACAATGTTGTCTTGATATTTTTCTTTCGTCTTGGCATAGCTCGAGCTATTTGGATAGACTCCCGCAAGTGAGTAGGCACCACTTTCAAAGTTTCGGATAGTCATCTCCTGATCTGAACCATCAAAGTAGGCTAACTTAACTTTCTCAATGGTTACTTTATCATGGTCATAATAGTGTGGATTCTTGACATACTCGATTGAAGATTTTGATGTAAAATCTTTTAACAAGTACGGACCGTTGTAAAGGATGCTATTTGGTGTCAAGGTTCCAAATTCTTTATCCTTTGACTTCAAGAACTCTTCGTTAACCGGGAAAAGGATACTATTGGTTGTCTTTGAATTCCAATAAGGTTCTGGCCGTGTCAAAGTGTATTCAACCGTATAGTCATTCAAGGCTTTCACACCAACTGTTGTGAAGTCATTGGTCGCACCTGTCACATAGTCATTCAATCCCTTGATAGAGTTTTGGATGAGATCCATGGCTTGCCCCTTGTTGTCCGCAGCATACTTGATCCCAGTAACAAAGTCTTGGGCTTTGACTGGAGCATACTCTTCTCCATCAGCTGTGTACCACTTGGCATCTTTTCTGAGTTTGTAGGTATAGGTCAAACCATCTGCTGAAACAGACCAATCTTCAGCTAGAGCTGGCGTTAGGTTGCCATAGCTATCATTTTCCAGCAAACCATCCACAAGATTGGTAATAACGGCAGTGTTATCTGCATAATAATCTAGAAGATAGTTAAAAGTTGTCGGATTCGCACTAAATGTTGATGAGAAGGTGCTTGTATCAGTATTTGACTGTCCACAAGCTGTCAGTAAAATTCCTGTAGCTAGGACAAGTCCAGTTCCGATGAGTCTTTTTTTCATTTTGATCATCATTCACTCCTTTATGTCACTTTTTATAACATAACCATATTTTATCAAATTTATCCTAAATTGTAAAGTTGATGGTTTTCCAGCAAATGATTGACCTACACTAGCATTGACAGCTCTAGAATAAAATTAGCCACTGAGTGTACAAAGATAAATAGGCAACTAGTTTAGTTCTCTAGAATCTTTTTGGACTGATGGAAAATAAAATCAAAGACATCTCCCTTTTCAAACCTCCCTAAAAGATAAAATTAAGATTAGCAACATCTTTGATCTCCTAATTCTAAAGCAAAACAGGAAACTACTAACAGCCTTATAAAAGCCAGCAAACACAATTCCTTTGATTTCCGTAGCTTTCATAATTCTAAGAAACAACTCTTTATCTCTCTGAATAAAAATGGAGAGGATAGTGATTGTCCTCTCCAAATCTTAGCTAACATCAATCCGCTACAATTAACACAGAGCTTGATAGAGTTAGAAATTTATTTTATTTGTAATTATAAGCCCAGTAATAGTCCCCGTTTCCACTAACTACTGCTGCTACAGCTCCTTCTGTCGCATTTGGATCCAAAAGCAATTCCCTCAAACCACCATTTGCCCATTTCTTGACAACAGCAGCTGCATCTTGATCACGACGACCAACAAAGCCTGAGCTATCGTATTGGCGAGAAATCTGGTTTGCTTTTGGTAGAGCTTGATTTTGATAAATCTCATCTGACCAAGTCAATTCTTTCAAACCTTGTTCCTTACGAATTTCATTGATCTCAGCGAATGCTTCTTTGGCCTTTTCCATATAGTAATAATTCGTATCATCCGTCGCAGCGACGCGGAAGACAAACTTCACATAACCAAACTCTACATCGCGGTATTTTTCTTCATCCACTCCGCTCTTGAGGTTGGCAACTAAAACATAATCTCTAGCCCAAGGATCATTTTTAGTTTTTTCAAAGATTTCCTCATCTTCAATTTCCCAAGTGACCTTGGCATCCCAACCCGCATTATCTAGAAACGTAGGATTTAATTTTTCGATCACATAGTTTTTGAATTCCTCGACATTTTGGAAAGGAAGTGCTTGTCCTGCCTTGGCAGTTTCGACCAGATTAGTCGAATACAGTTTTACGCTAGAGTTTTGATCGCTATAGCTATATTCATCGTCTACGGAATTTGAGTGTAAATTCGGATCCAGCGCTGGATCTGTTGGATCTGTCATCCCATGCAACTTCCATGCATCCTCCATCCACTTCCAGTAAGCTGTGTAACCTGTAACTTCGTCGTTTGATTCAATATAGTAATAGTGATTGGTGCCATCAAATGCATAGTTTGGATCACCCTCCAGGATCTTATCACCTGGTTTTCCTGGCGGAATGACTAATTTGGGTTTACTTCCATTTGGAGCCCATAATAAGTGTTCTAATCCCGGTGCTGGTTTTTCAACATACGGAGGAATCTGATTTTCACTCGGTTCATCTGTTGTTATCAAACCTGGGGTCTCTGGGACAGAGGGATTGGTTGAATCATCTGGTTTTGGTGCAAAAGAATCCAACTCACCACCCGCACCTCCATAAGACGGAGTCTCTGGAAACTCAATAGTACCTGAATCAAAAGGATTAAATTCTCCGTCAGCTCCATTGAATGGGGGATTCTCTGGAAGTTCGATTGTCCCCAAGTTAAAAGGATCATATTCACTATCCGCACCTCCGTAAGACGGAGTCTCTGGAAATTCAATAGTACCTGATTCAAAAGGATTAAATTCCCCGTCGGCTCCATTGAATGGTGGATTTTCTGGGAGTTCCACCCTACCTGGATTTTCTAATTCTTTTTGATTATCCGCAGATTTCTTGACAAACACCCAACGACCGTTTTGGTAGTAGTAATAATCCCCATTTTCTAATACATAGTAATGGTAGCCATTCTCGTAACGATAGTGGTTATCATTTACTAAGTTGTTCGTTGAAGAATTGTTGTCACGATTGTTTGTCAGTGGCTTCCACTCACCATCACGGTAAATATAGTAACTACCATCACTCATACGGTAGTAGTAGCTGCCATTCCAGTAAAAATAGCGACCGCTATCTGGCTGTCGGTAGTTGTATCGATTCCAATAATTATAGTCATAACCCCAATCATCAAAATCATAGTCCCAACTATGACGGGAATCCCAACGATAATCTGCATGAACCGTTGGTGTTACAGAAGCTGAAACTGCAACTGCTGTCGCCAGAGCCGCTCCCGCCAAAAGACCATATTTTCTATTCATTTTAAATTAAACCTCCAAAAAAGAATCGCTGGTCATAACGTTCGGAAAACTTTTGTGCACTATTCGTTTTT
>CAJPRB010000011.1:0-19119 GCA_905372925.1 uncultured Streptococcus sp. | reverse complement strand
GTTTCTTTGACCAAAGTCTCCTGTATCGAACCTTTCTGCGCTCCAACCTTTTTCTGAGCCAAATCCTTCACCGATTGGTAATTCGTTAATTCAGATTTTCTTACGATCACCTTATTTTTCGAAGTGTAGTAGGGAATTGAAAAATCATAAACTTGACTTCTCTCCTCCGTTTTAGAAATGCCTGATATGGCAAGATCGGCCTTACCTGAATCAAGACTAGCCAGTACATTGTCAAAACTCATTGGAGAGAACTCCACTTCCACACCTAGTTCCTTTGCGATGGCTTTGGCTAGCTCAACATCTGAACCTACAATCTGATTTTTCCCATCGACCAATTTCTGGTATTCAAATGGAGCAAACTCTGGATTTAGGGCCACCACCAATTTTCCTTTAGCCTTAATGGCTTCAACACCTTGGGATTGAGTGTTACTACAAGCAAATAGCAAGGGAAACATAAGCAAACTAAACATCGCCATCAGCACCTTCTTTACTTTATTCATAGAAAACCTCCTCTTATTTTTATACTTTTAAATTGTATAAATAATACACTTCTCACAAACATTTGTCAAGCCAAAACTGAATTTTATTTCATTTTAGTCAAGAAAATTCTTATTATAAGATATATTTTTACATATAATAAGCTTATTTATACTATTTGAATTTCAAAACAATTTGAAGAGTTCCGTTGGAATTATACAAAGAGAGCATTGCTGAGAAGATCGTTACACTTTTTGTTCTAGAGAAACAAAAAAAGAGCCCTAAAGGACTCTTTTATTCTTAATACCAACCGTTGTTAAGCCAGAAGTTCTTAGCAGCTGTCCATGAACCGTAACGTCCTGCAACGTAAGCATCTGCTACACGTTCTTGATTTTTAGCTGAGTAGTCACCGTTCAAGTATGAATCTGTCAATTGGTAACGTCCGATATAACGTCCGTTTGTCGCTGTGTAGCTACCGCCTGATTCTTTTTGAGCGATCCATTCTTTGGCTTCTGCTTCAGAACCGCTTACAGTTGCTGCTGGTGCAGTGTAGCTTTCTTCTGCTACTGGAGCTGCTGGTGCTTCGTAAGTTGTTGTTTCAGCAACTTCTTCATAAGTTGTAGCTTCGCTTGTTTCTTCTGTAGCAGCTGGCGCTTCGTAAGTTGTTGCAGTTGCTGTCGATGGAGCTGTTCCTTCGATGACCAAAACTTGGTCCACAAAGATCAGATGGATATCCTCTATCTTGTTTTTTTCTGCCAATTTTTCAACAGTAGTGTTGTACTTCTCAGCGATTTCTGAAAGAGTGTCACCTGGTTTAACTGTATAAGTGACTGTTTCATCCGCAAAAGTAAGTGTTGGTGCAAGGAAAGCAAGGAAAGTTGCTGCTCCTGCAAGAGTTAGTTTGATTTTTTTAGTTGTTAATGTCATTTCTAAAAATTCTCCTTTTTACTATGCTTCTATCATACCGTTTGAATGTTACCATTTCTTGACGGTTTCGTGTAGAAATATTACAAAAATGTTTTATATTTACCGTTTTAAGGAGGTTTTTGTCACAAAAGGCCTTGTTTTATACTATCTTTAATCATTTTGAGCTTTTGATAAGGGAAATAAGCACAGAACTTCATTCTTTGATATAATAGAAACAAGAATCTTTGTAAGGGGAAACAGATGCACTCACTTCGTTTTCAATCTGTCTTTGATATTATCGGGCCGGTTATGATAGGTCCATCAAGTAGCCATACAGCTGGTGCTGTTCGTATAGGGAAAATCGTCTCATCTATTTTTGACGATACGCCAACAGAAGTAGAATTCCAATTATTTAATTCATTTGCCAAGACCTACCGTGGTCATGGAACGGATCTTGCTCTCGTTGCTGGTATTTTAGGTATGGATACGGACGATCCCGAAATCCCAAACAGTCTCGAGATTGCCCATAAGCGAGGCATTAAGATTGTCTGGACCATTCAAAAAGACAGCAACGCACCTCACCCTAACACCACTAAAATTACTTTGAAGAATGACCATAAGTCCATTAGTGTGACAGGAATTTCCATTGGTGGGGGAAATATCCAGGTCACGGAACTCAATGGCTTTGCCGTCTCTCTCAATATGAATACCCCGACCATCATCATCGTGCATCAGGATATTCCGGGGATGATTGCCCATGTTACAGAAGCCCTCTCTCGTTTTGATATTAACATAGCCCAGATGAATGTGACTCGGGAAAAAGCTGGAGAAAAAGCCATCATGATTATCGAAGTCGATAGTCGAAGTTGCGAAGAGGCGATTGAAGAAATCCGAAAAATCCCTCATCTCCACAATGTCAATTTCTTTAAGTAGGAGGAAACATGTTTTATTCTATCAAAGAATTGGTTGAGCAGGCGGATCTAGACTTCCAAGGAAATGTCGCAGAGCTCATGATTGCGACAGAATATGAACTGACCGGCCGATGCCGAGACGAAGTTCTCCTCCTCATGGAACGCAATCTAGAAGTCATGAAAGCCTCTGTCGAACTCGGTCTTAGTGAAAACAAATCCCGCAGTGGCCTAACAGGTGGAGATGCGGCCAAGCTAGATCGTCATCTCAAAAGTGGCAAGGCCTTGTCAGACTTTACCATCCTATCAGCGGCCCGAAATGCCATCGCGGTCAACGAACACAACGCTAAAATGGGCTTGGTCTGCGCTACTCCAACCGCAGGAAGTGCTGGCTGTCTACCAGCCGTTCTTACTGCAGCTATCCAAAAACTTGACCTCAGCCACGAAGAACAGCTGGATTTCCTCTTTGCTGCTGGTGCCTTTGGTTTGGTTATCGCAAACAACGCCTCTATCTCAGGCGCTGAAGGTGGCTGCCAGGCCGAAGTTGGCTCTGCCTCTGCCATGAGTGCCGCAGCCTTGACCTTGGCTGCAGGTGGAACCCCCTATCAGGCTAGCCAAGCCATCGCTTTTGTCATTAAAAATATGCTAGGTCTCATCTGCGACCCTGTCGCTGGTTTGGTCGAAGTTCCCTGTGTCAAACGAAATGCCATGGGAGCCAGCTTTGCCTTTATCGCGGCTGATATGGCCTTGGCAGGTATCGAATCTAAGATCCCTGTCGATGAAGTCATCGATGCCATGTACCAAGTCGGATCAAGTCTCCAAACTGCCTTTCGTGAAACGGCTGAGGGTGGACTCGCAGCCACCCCGACTGGTCGTCGCCTACAAAAAGAAATCTTCGGCGAATAAACTCATCTATTAGGAGAAATCATGCCCTCTATCTCAGCAATCTTTTTTGATCTAGACGGAACTCTGGTTGACAGCTCCATCGGGATCCATAATTCCTTTACTCATACCTTTGAACAACTGGGAGTTCCAAGCCCTGGTGCCAAAACCATTCGTGGTTTCATGGGCCCGCCACTTGAAAGTAGTTTTGCGACCTGCCTTCCAAAAGAACAAATCTCAGAAGCTGTTCAAACCTACCGTTCTTACTATAAGAAAAAAGGGATCCACGAAGCGCAACTCTTCCCCCGAATGACGGAATTACTCCAAAAGCTCTCGCAAACCTATCCTCTCTATATCACTACAACAAAAAATACTCCTACTGCCCATGATATGACCAAAAATCTGGGAATTCATCATTTCTTTGATGGCATTTACGGTTCTAGTCCTGAAACGCCACACAAGGCGGATGTCATCCGCTATGCCTTGCAAACGCACCAACTCCCTGCAGACCAAGTTCTCATCATTGGCGACACCAAGTTTGATATGATAGGAGCCCAAGAAACTGGCATTAAAAAGTTCGCTGTCACTTGGGGATTTGGAGAAGAGGCTGATTTACTCAGCTATCAGCCCGACTGGATTGCCCATACAATCGATGATATCATCAGTCAGCTATAACAAGCTAATAGCTTCAAACTACAGAGTAAAAAGACCAAGGTTCTGTCTATACAAAACCTTGGTCTTTGATTTATGATTAATTGCATGAGTAACTCTTACTCAATATGAGTTGTTTCATTTGCAAAGGAAATGATCGCTTCTTTAAGCTCATCTCCACTGAGTGAGCGGAACTCCTCAATTTTCTGATTGATGGCTTCTAGTGGCATGACATTTACCTTACCAACGAAAATCTTGTCCATGACTTGGTTATCAACCAATTCGGTCGAAACCAAGAGTTCCTCATAGAGTTTTTCACCCGGACGAATACCGACTTCAACGATTGGAATTTCACTTTCGGTGTGTCCGCTTAGAAGAACCATTTTCTTAGCCAAGTCATAGATCTTAACTGGTTTGCCCATATCGAGGATAAAGACTTCTCCGTCCTTGGCATAAGCGCCAGCATGGATTACCAGACGGCTAGCCTCTGGAATGGTCATGAAGTAACGTGTCATACGGAAGTCTGTCACCGTTACAGGACCGCCTTCAGCAATCTGACGTTCAAAGACAGGAATCACGCTACCACGGCTACCGAGAACATTCCCAAAACGAACTGCACAGTAGGTTGATTTACTACGTTGGTTAAAGCCAGTGACAATCAACTCTGCCACGCGCTTAGTCGCACCCATAACATTCGGTGGATTGACCGCCTTGTCAGTCGAAATCATGACCATCTTAGGTACTTTGGCCTCATCAACAGCCTTGGCAACATTGTAGGTCCCGAGGATATTGTTCTTGAAGGCTTCTTTTGGGTTGCGTTCCATCATCGGAACATGTTTGTGGGCCGCAGCATGGTAAACAATGGCTGGTTTGTATTGCTCAAACACTTGTAGAAGACGGTCATAGTCCTGAATATCTGCAATAACAGGAACATAATCAATCCCTTGGAATGTACGGATCAATTCATGATAAACGAGATAGATGGAATTTTCGCCATGCCCCAGCAAAATCACGCGTTCAGGATTGAAGCGACTGACCTGACGACAAATCTCTGAACCAATCGAACCGCCGGCTCCTGTCACCAAGATGGTCTTGCCTGTAAGCTCTGCACCAAGACGGGATTCGTCGAGACGGATTTCCTGACGACCCAAAAGGTCTGTGATATCAATTTTCTGGAAACCGCTACCTGGTTGGTGAAGCCCTTGAACAACTGTCTCAACCTTGGGCATCTTGTAACATTTAATACCGAGTTTATTACACATCTGCAGGATACGTTCGTACTCTGACGGATCAAGCGAAGGGATGGCTACGATGACGCGCTCAATTTGGTGGCGTTTGGCCAATTCAGGCAGATTATCATAAGAACCCAAAACGGAAATTCCACCTAGTTTTTGTCCCTTTTTCTTCTCATCATTATCCAAAATCCCCACTAACTCAAGGTCACTAGTTGGGTGTTGGTAGCTGTTCATAAAGAGGGCGCCACCATCGCCAGCACCAATCAAGAAGGTACGGCGGTGTTCCCCCTCCCCACTTCCCTGCTTGCGCTTAGAATAAATCAGCTGCCAAGTGATACGAGGGAGCAAGATGAGAAAAGTACTCAATAAGATAAAGAGTATGATGAATCGGATAGAAAATAGAGGAAGAAAAGCGTAACAAAGTCCGTAAGAGACAATGCTACTGACGGTTACACCAAAAAAGATTTTTAAGAAATCTGTGATTTTACTATAGCGACTAATACTCGCATTGAGCCCCCAAAATCCAATCATGATTTGATAGAAAAGGAAAGCTAAACCAGTATAGATAACATAGTCCACAGGCGCTGGGTTAATCAAGCCATAAAAGAGAATGTAAGACACGATGATGGAAACCACCATACTAATAATATCAAATACACCCCAGAACACCTGCTTTTGCTGTTTATTTAAAATTTCAACCAGATCAATTACATAATCTGCTAGTTTTTTATTCATAGGAATTTACTCCCCCTTAAAAGAGTTGGATAAAGCTGTTTTCATAATAATATGCCTCGTTTCATCATACTCAACCCGAGGCTTATTTGCTTTTTCTTAGAAGTTTGACAAAGATAAACTGACGCACAAAGCCTGGACAAAGTGCAACAATGGCCTGAATGGCTACACTTTTAGCATATTCCATGTAAGAAATTTGCCCTCGCTCAAGCATCCGTTGGCGAGCTTGACGATAGAGTTTAAGGTAACGCAAGCCACCTCGACGCTCAAACATCCCTGCACCGACACGAACCTTACACAAGATTTGATCTAGGTTCCCAGTCTTGGCACCTGCAGCAATCATATTGAGCCAAAGGAGGTCATCCTCCATGTAAAGGCCATCTTCGTAGTTGCCCGCCTTGAGGACCATGTCCTTTTTAAACATGACTGTCATATGGTTAAAAGCGCTTCTCATTCTCTGATAAGCCACAATGTCTGCGTGCCGAGTTGGGACACGACGGTAAGAAACAATCTCGTCAGGATTGTCAATAAATTCTGCAATATGTCCACCTAAGAGATCCAGATTTTCCTGTTCCATTAGTTGGACTTGCTTTTCAAAGCGGTCAGGTACCGCTATATCATCTGTATCCATACGAGCGATGATATCGTACTGACACTGTAAAACACCGTATCGAAGAGCCAAACCTAAACCTTGATTTTCCTCTAAGGGGCAACGCCTAACTGGAATTTCTGACTGAGCTTCCACTTCATCTAGCACCTGATAGAGTTCTGGTGTGAGAGGCCCATCCTCTACGAGAACAAGCTCACTCGGTTTTAAGGTCTGGTTTTGAACACTTTTGATGGCATCTCTCAAAAATGTCGGATTTTCCTTTACATAAACCGACATCAAGACGCTGATTTTTTGCTTTTCAGACACAGTTTTTCTCCAATATATAGATTTCCTTCCACTATTTTATCACAAAATTTCCTAGTTTCCTATTTTTATCTCAAATCAAGAAAAATTCTGGTAAAGAAATCCGTCCCCTTTCACTCTATTTTCAGTTAAATCGTTCTAGCTTTCTTAGCAGTCTTCTCCTTGACATTATAAGGAAAAAACCTTAAAATAAGCTGTTATTAAAATCATCTTATCGAGGTTTTCATGAAAAAACAATCACTCTTTTTTGTTCTAGGAATTGTCTTAATCGGGACTGTTTTACGCTCTCCTTTTACTGCTCTTCCAACCATTTTAGGAGATATCGCTCAGGGGCTAGGAGTCGAGGTCAGCTCTCTTGGGATTTTAACCAGTCTCCCTCTCTTGATGTTCGCTCTTTTCTCTGCTTTTGCGAGTCGCTTGGCACAAAAAATCGGGTTGGAACACCTCTTCACATACTGTCTCCTCCTCTTAACTATTGGCTCTGTCATTCGGATTTTCAATCTTCCCCTTCTCTATCTAGGAACTCTGATCATCGGAGCAAGCATCGCCATTTTCAATGTACTCCTCCCAAGTATGATTCAGGCAAATCAGCCTCAAAAGATTAGTTTCCTAACAACTCTCTATGTCACTGCCATGGGGGTTTCAACGGCCATCGCTTCTTATCTATCCGTCCCTATCACCCAAGCTAGTTCTTGGAAAGGCCTCATACTCGTTCTCAGCTTTCTCTGTCTGGTCACTCTGCTAGTCTGGTTGCCAAATCATCGCCACAACCACCACCTAGAAAGCAAAAAAGAAAAGCAAGTCAAAGAAAATATTCTAAAAAGCAAATCTGTCTGGGCCATCATTATCTTTGGCGGGCTTCAGTCCTTACTCTTTTATACAAGCATGACCTGGTTGCCAACTATGGCTGTTAGTGCTGGTATTTCTAATAGTGATGCGGCTCTCCTCGCTTCTATTTTCTCACTGATCAGCATTCCTTTTTCAATGACTGTTCCAAGTCTGACGACTCGTCTATCAGATGGTCACCGTCGAATCATGCTGGCAATTATCTCTATCGCTGGAATGACAGGAATTGCCATGCTCTTGTATCCAAGCAACAATTTCCTCTACTGGTTAGTCGTCCATCTCTTGATTGGAACGGCCTGCAGCGCCCTCTTCCCCTATCTCATGGTTTGCTTCTCTCTTAAAACTAGTTCTCCGGAAAAGACAGCTCAGCTATCAGGACTAGCGCAAACAGGTGGCTACATCTTAGCTGCTTTTGGACCTACCTTGTTTGGTTATAGTTTTGAACTTTTCCAATCTTGGATCCCAGCTGTCCTTGCCCTTCTAGTCATCGATATCATCATGACCGTCTCACTCTTTATGGTCGATCGAGCTGATAACATCCTTTAATTTTCTAAAATACTTCTCAGATATAAACAATGTAAAGCCAGACAGAGTCTGGTTTTTTTGGTGCTTCTATCAACAAAAGCACCCTCCATCTGTTAACAGAAAGATGGCATTTTTGATATAATAAGATGTATAGAAACTAATTGTCATGCAAAAAATAAATTAGTTTATAAGATAGCTACTATTTTAAGTGAGGTGCATAGAATGAATGAACAGAAATACAATTTGGATCAAAGTAAAGTAGAGTTAGATAAGCTCTTTGACTTATCAGCCAAGGAGACAGATAAGACTGCCTGCGAAGCTCTAGCAGAAAAAGCAAGAATAATTTATGAACAATACCCTGAATCAGAAGACATTGCGTTGCGATACACCATGATTTTATACAATCTTTCAAACAGGCAAAATGATATCAAAGATCGTAAAAAATCCATATCAGAAATAGAAACTTTATCCCTAAAGTTTCTACATTCTAAAGACATTGCTTTACTCTATGCTATGGCTTTAGTCAATTTGTCAGCTGAACAAGGAAATGTTGAGGAACGATTGAATACTGCTAATACAGTTAAACAAATTTTTGAACTCTTCAAGCAGTCTGAAGACATTGCTTTGCACTATGCTATGGCTTTAGTCAATTTGTCGAATAAACAAAGAAATGTAGAAGAACTAGGGAATACCGCCAATTTAGTCAAACAAATTTTTGAGCAGTTCAAGCAATCTGAAGACATTGCTTTACAATACGCTATGGTTTTATACAATCTTTCAAACGGACAAAATGATATCAAGGAGCGTAAAGAAACCATATCAAAAATAGAAACTTTATCCCTAAAGTTTCAACATTCTGAAAACATTGCGTTACAATACTCTATGGCTTTAGTCAATTTGTCAGCTAAACAAAGAAATGTAGAAGAGAGAGAGAATACCGCTAATTTAGTCAAACAAATTTTTGAGCGGTTCAAGCAATCTGGGGACATCGCTTTACAATCTGCTATGGCTTTAGTCAATTTGTCAGCTAAACAAAGAAATGTAGAAGAACTAGGGAATACCGCTAATTCAATCAAACAAATTTTTGAGCAGTTCAAGCAATCTGAAGACATTGCTTTACGATATGCTATGGTTTTGTCCAACTTGTCAGCTAAACAAAGAAATGTAGAAGAACTAGGGAATACCGCCAATTTAGTCAAACAAATTTTTGAGCAGTTCAAGCAATCTGAAAACATTGCTTTGCTCTGTGCTAGGCTTTTGGTCAATTTGTCAGTTGAACAAGAAAATGTAGAAGATAGAAAGAATACCGCTAATTTAGTCAAACAAATTTTTGAGCAGTTTGAGCAGTCTGAAGATATTGCGTTACGATATGCTATGGCTTTAGTCAATTTGTCAGCTAAACAAGTAAATGTAGAAGAACTAGGCGATACAGTTAATTCAGTCAAACAAATTTTTGAGCAGTTCAAGCAATCTGAAGACTTTGCGTTACAATATGCTAAGATTTTATTTAATCTAGCAAACCTTCAAAATGAAAGAGTTAAAAGAGGCGATACAGTTAAACAAATATTAGCTATCCTAACAAATCTCTCTAGCGTTGAAATATTTAAAATTGTAGTGGAAATATTAGAAAACAATCCTGATACTCCATTAGATACAAACGATATTCCATTCACTAGTCTCACAAAAATTTTAGATAAACTATGTTTTTATTCCAATGATGGTTTTGACAGAAAATTATTAATTCGGGCTTTAAATCTTAACCTTGTTATAAATACAAAATACGATATTTTAAAGAATTGGATAAAACACTATAAAGATGATGAGAATAAGCTCAATCAGTTAATCAAGATCTATACGCTTGTTCAACAACTCAAGTATGAACTTGGATTAAAGACTCAGGAAAAAAATAGAAAACTAAAATTTGGTCACTATACTTCAGGAGAAGCTCTCCAAAGCATACTAGGAAAAGAGGATAAACCTCCATTCTCCAGCTCAGGAAAAACACGCCTGAATAACGCCAACTACATGAACGATCCTGAAGAAGGTGTTATTCTAGAAAATATTTTAAAATTAGAAAAACGCAATCCTTTGGAACCTAGCTCTTGGTTTTTAATGAGTTTCACTAGCAAAACAGATGATCTAGCTATGTGGTCGCAATATGGAAATAATACAGAAGGCGTCTGTATTGTACTAAAGGAGAATGATTTTGCTCGTTATCATTCACTTAGTGACCTTCCTTGGTATCAAAAAAATTCGGATAAACAAATCGGTCATAAAATGAAATCAAGTATTGAAATCCAAAACGATAACTCTCTAAATGAATCCGACAAAGAGAAGTCAACTAGAGGCAATGAAAGTGCACAAAATTATGAAGACAAACATTCTACACCGAATAATGATATGGATTATTTATATCGCGTAGCTTATGTTCATTACTCCGATGATCAATTCTACATCGAAGAAACTGAACTATTCACCAGTGCAGAAGTAACGCGATTAAAAGAATTGTTAGGAGATTTAAAATCAGAATTAAGGGACTATAAAAATTCAGAGGATCCATTCTATAAAAAAGCCATTGCTAACTGCATCGAAGAAATTCGTTACTTGTTTAAATCTGTCGATTACAAATATGAAAACGAACTTCGTATCTTACGCTATGCCAACCTAGACCTTAGCAATAAGGAAATCAAAATTGACAAAACTTCTGGGGTAGGTAAACTTTATGTAGAACGAAAAAATTCAATTCAAATCGGGGAAGTCATTTTCGGTCCTAAGTTTCCACATCCTGAGTACGTGACTCCCTTATTAAAACTTTTAGATAAGGAAATTAAGTATAAAAAATCTACGATAAAATTTAGATAAAGACTGACAACATCCTCTAAACTTCTAGTTTTTACTAGGAGTTTTTTATATATAAAATTTTTACACATATTTCTTGACAGGGCTTTCATATTGAGATACAATATATTTGAAAAGAGTATATATAAAATTTTTATATAATGAAAAGGAGGTTTCCCATGTACTTCCCAACATCCTCTGCCTTGATTGAGTTTCTCATCTTGGCTGTACTGGAGCAGGGGGATTCTTATGGTTATGAGATTAGTCAAACCATTAAGCTCATCGCCAATATCAAAGAATCTACGCTCTATCCTATTCTCAAAAAATTGGAAGCCAGTGGCTTTCTGACCACCTACTCTAGAGAGTTTCAGGGGCGTATGCGCAAATACTACTCCTTGACCAATCGGGGCGTAGAGCAGCTCATTACTCTAAAGGAAGAGTGGACGCTCTATACCGACACCGTCAACGGCATCATAGAAGGGAGTATCCGCCATGACAAGAACTGACTATCTGACTCAGTTAGAAACCTATCTCCATAAACTACCTGAAGCTGACCGCATCGAAGCCATGGACTACTTTAAGGAACTATTTGACGATGCAGGTCCAGAGGGGGAAGAGGAGCTCATCGCCAGTCTGGGAACTCCAAAAGAAGCCGCTCATGATATCCTCTCTGACCTTCTCAACAAAAAAGTCAATGAAGGTCCTGCTCAAAAGAATGACCGTCAACTCCTACACATTGCCCTTCTAGCTCTGCTAGTAGCTCCTATCGGAATTCCGGTCGGGATCGGCATCCTCATAGCAATCATCGGACTTTTTATCGCAGCGGCCGCTGTCATTCTAGCCTTCTTTACCGTCTCTGTGACGGGTATCCTGCTGGGCGGACTCTTTATCTTAGAAAGTTTTAGCATCCTAGCCGAAGCTAAATCTGCCTTTATCTTAATTTTCGGGGCTGGTTTGCTCTCTATCGGTGCTTCTTCTCTTGTTCTACTGGGTATCTCCTATGTAGCTCGTTTCTTTGGCCTCCTGGTCGTCCGCTTGGTGCAATGGATTCTTAAAAAAGGAAAGAGAGGTGACAGACATGCGTAAATTGACAAAAGGATTTCTCATTTTTGGTGTGGTTTCTACAATCCTCGGTTTTATCATGATCATTGTAGGCGCCCAGTCCAATGGTATTCAAAGTTTGCTTGCCATGTCAAAAGACCCCATCTATGACAATCGTATCGAAGAAGTGACCTTTGGAAATGAAGTGGAAAAACTTGATCTAGCCCTTGAGGAACATAGCCTAACCATCACAGAGTCTGTAGATGACAAGATCCACATCACCTATCATCCTTCCGTGTCTGGTCGTCACGATCTAACTACTGGTATGAGTGACAAAACACTGACCGTCACTGATAAACAAGCCTCCCAACATCGTTTTCTCGGTTCAGGAATCGAAGGCCTACTTCGTATTGCCAGCAGTTATTCTCACCGTTTTGACGAAGTCGTTCTCTCCTTACCTAAAGGAAGAAGGCTGCAAGCTATCACCGTCTCAGCCAATCGTGGACAAACCAATATTCGTCAAGCCAATCTTGAAAATGCGACAATTAAAACAAAAGGCTACCTCTTAAGACTAACTGAAAGTTCTATCAAGAACAGCACACTAACGACACCTCATATCATCAATATCTTTGATACCGAATTGACAGATAGCCAGGTCAAGACAGAAGGGGGGCATATCTATGCTGAAAATATCCAGGTTCACGGCAAGGTTGAGCTAGAGGCCTATTCCACTCTAAATCTCATTCTCTCCCAGAAAGAGACTGACCGTATCAATCTAGATCTTTCTTCTCAGCATGGTGGTATCTATCATAAACCCAAAGAAGAACATCGTGGACAAAAAGAGAATGAACTTGCCAACCCATACAAGACAGACAAAGCAGATGTCAAGGACCTGCTCATTGCAAAAACCAACCAGGATATCTACCTACCTAAAGAAGAGCACTCTTCTCCATCTAGAAACCATTGACAAAAACGCTTTCATCTGCTAGTCTAAAAGTAGAAAACAACCATAAAAAAGGAGGTTCCATCATGACACAAGAATGGTTTGAAAGTGCCGATCTTGAGAAGAAATCACCTCAGACGAAATCGGAAATCCAACCTGACGAGCCAGAAACTACGGAAACTGTGGAGACCGAACTACAAGTAAGCGAAGAAACACCGGTTTCACCCAAAGAGCTGGAAAGGCATGAGGAGGAAGTTCCTGAACTAATTGAGGAACAGGAAGAAGGGAAAGATGAAGAGGAACGCAGCCAAGAAAACTCTGTAAAAGAGAAAAGCATCCTCAGCAAGGCTTTAGAAAGCCCCTATATCCCAGATATTGACCCTCGTAAAACTGCCAGATTAAAAGAAGAAATCGCACTGTTTTGGACTTGGCTGCTGGATGCTATCCAAGAACCAACTGCCAGCAAGACTACGGACCAAAAGCATCGTTATAGTGTCTTTGGCCTGCTCACTTTGCTATCCTCGATTAACCTTTTCTTTAGTATCTATCATATCAAGCACCTCTACTACGGCTATATGGCCTCTATTGCGAATAATTTACCTAACCAGCTCCCTCCTTTAGATCTCTTTGCTGGACTCTCCATCTTGGTCGCTAGCGCTCTATTTTACTTTTCCATCATTCTGGGAGGCTTTACTGTCCGACGTGTGCTGGATCAGGAGAGTGACTTCACATTCCAAGAAGCCTTCGATCGTTACAGCCGACTCTTTGCTATCCCACTTGTCCTAACGGCTCTAGCAAGTTTCTTTGCACTCTTTGGTGGCTTACGATTTGCTGGTATCCTCACTCTTCTAAGCATGGTCATCTTTGCCCTTGGCAATCTCTTTGTGATTAGCAAGCCAAGTAAGACCAGTAGCCTTGATCCATTTTATCGATTCTTGCTAGCTGTCTTACTTGATGGCGCTATTCTCTTACCCTTCTTCATTGCAGAGCTCGCGCTGACAGTAGACTACCTTCGCATCCTGACCTTCTTTTAACCAAAATCCCTGCCATTTGTTAATGACAGGGATTTTTATGCTTACTCTTTTTTGAAAAATGTCTACTTGATGGTTGCCAATTCCTCAAAATCTTTTCCCAAAATGGCTTGTACTTCTAGTTGATTGGCATCTAGTTGGTGGTAAAATGCTGTTGGTAGCGACTCTAGGAATCTTGCATAGTCCAAGCGAGCGATGGATTCATAGTCTTCTGCTTTGGACCCATCACCAGAAATCACCACTAGGTCAATCTCCCAAACAAGCTCCTTGCCTGCTAACTGCTCGGTATAGGATGCTGGTACAAAGGGTTCCTTTGGCAAAATTGTCTTGACTCCTTGGGCTAGATGGTAGATACCGTGTACCTTGCCTTGGGCGTCTGGGTAAAATTTCACACTGGCAAGGTAGGCATCAGAACCTTGAACTTTCTTGACCAGCTCTTCAAAACGTACCAGTCCGTCCTCAGCCAAAAAGCTCTCGAGGTATTCCTTATTGAGATAGATAGGGGCCAAGAGCCCTTGGCAATAGACTAGACGAGCCGTCTTATCCGCTAGATAATGCTTGACTGTTTGTCGGAAATAGGTTTCAAAGTCAAACCCTTCTAGTCCTGCTACTGCCTCACCCAACTTGCTCGATAGGGCTTGGAGGAGAGTCTCTACAATCTCCCAGTCCGCTCTGGTAAGGAAGTCTGGAATCACCACTTGATAGCCTTTTCGACTATCCGCATAGTTCACTTTGAAGAGAAATTGCGACTGACCTACAATCCCACACTCCATGTATTCAAGATGATTGAGGGGCTGACGGAGATAGACCGCATCATAACTATGTGACTCCAAGCCCTCCACCAAGGCCAAGATGGACTTGGCAGTCAAGACCTCCTGTTGTCCTAGAATACTTTCTTTATTTGGGATAAAAAATGTTTTCGCCATAACTGGCCTCCTTTGAAATCGTTTACATACAGTATACCCTATTTTCCTGAAAGATACAGAAACAAATTTAAGATTTTTAGATAAAAAGCATAGAAAAACAGCCCCTGAAAATTGCTTGACATTCAGCAGACTAAAAGTAATCGGTATTCACAAACCCTAGAAATGCAATAAAGACGACCAAAGGAATCGTCTTTATTTAAGGTAAGTATTTCTTTATAATCTCATATATCTTTTTATGATTGTAGATCTTTTTAATTTGCTTATCAATTTAATTGCCTATATGTTCCTTCTTAGCATCATTTCTTCGTATAGGATTTATTTTCATAAAATCTTGCTAATTAAAGTCACAAAATCAATACATATTCTGAGAATATATCTGAATTTCATAAAAAGGCAATGAATAAACTTCTAAGAAAGCAAGACTCATTCTGAGCTCTTCTTACTTTTTATCATGCTGCGTCAGCTCCTGATTGTAGGACAAGGCTAGACCAATCCAGTAAGATAGTTCTTTTTGCCCTTCGGTATCTAAATCAACATAGCCATGATAAAGCCTATTCTTCATCACTGTGACACTGGCACCATTTTTAGGCAGAACCTGCTTTTCCAGTTCCTTACCGATGCGTACCATGATAAGCTCTTGACTTCTCGAACTCACAGTAACGGTCATCTTACCTCGGACCATAAAAGCTAAACCACCAAACATCTTCTTCTCTTCTACCTCTTCTTCAAAAACATGAGGAGGAAGTTCAGTAGCTAAAATGGCACGGACTTGCTGGGCTAAGGATTCACTATAAGCCATCCTTCTACCTCATTTCATCACATCCCATCCGATACCAAAACGGTCAATCAAGCGGCCATAAAACTCTGCGAAAGCTTGTTCCTCTAAAGGATAGAGAATTTGACCACCTTCAGCAAGCTTAGCAAAAAGCTCATCAGCTTCTTCTCTACTGTCTGGGCTCAGAACTAACCATTGATTGGGCTGATGATTGTTAGGAATAGACAGATCATTAAAAATACCTACATCCTCACCGTTGAGTGTCAGGTTCTCCGTATCTAAGGCAATCCAGGCAACCTTATCCCGTTTTTCTGCAGGAAGGTCAGCTGGATCCATCATCTCACTGGCTCGGACAAGTCCCTTTATCTCTGTCTGAAAAAGATCTGCATAAAAACGAAAAGCTTCTTCGGCCTGACCATTAAAACTTAAAAACACGTCTAATTTCATTATGGTTTCTCCAATTTCTTATATCTGAGAATAAATCTCTAGTATCAGTTTATCAATTAGGATAAAAATTTTCTTATTCTCAATTGCGCTTGTTTGGCTAGGGAACGCATGATTAAAACTGGAAGATTAACTGTAATAGGTGGATCACTGGGCAAGGGCCTGCGCATGTTGATTTCCTCTTGATAGATGCTATCACCTGAAAAAATGAGAGGCTCATCACTGCCCCAGCGAAAGTTATGCTTCAAGACATAGTTTTTAGTTAGGCGTAAATCCTCCAGCAATTCACAGGCCAAAAGATAGTAGCGACCATCAGGTACATTTTCAAAAGTAAACTGTCTCTCCTGACTCAGTGCGACTCCGATAACCGGCTCTTCTTTGGGTATGCGGGTTTTAAAAAGCCCGACACAGCTAATGCGTGGTTCATACCCCTCAGGATAAGATAGCGCCACAATTAGCCGATTGCCACTTTTACAGTCGGGATCCTGATGCAATAAAGCTCCCTTCTCATCCAGCTGTTTGACCATAAAATCATAAGCCTTGGTTGATTCCTGATAGTATTTTTTAGGCGAAAGTCCTGTATGGCGCTTAAAAGTATTAGAAAAACTGCCTAGACTATTATAACCAGCTTCCATAGAGGTCTCGGTCACATTTTGCCGTCTTTCCACAATTTCTTGAATCCCTTTTTCCATCTTAAGAGCTTCCACATATTGCTTGATAGAAAAGCCCATCTTTTTCTTGAAAGTTCTGGATAGATGGGAAGGGCTATAGTGGAAATGCTGAGCCAAATCAGTCAAACTCAACTCTTCATCTGCATGCTGACGCAGATAGGCTGCCACTTCTTCCATGATAGCTTTAGACATAGACTTGCTCCTTTCCCATTTATTTAAGCCCATTATATCACATCAAGAAGAAGGGACAAAACATCGAAACCTGAATAAAGAAAAGCTAAGCTGCAAATAAATAATGAAAAAACTTTAGACACTTGAAACATCTAAAGTTTTTTATCTTCACGATTCAATTACTGAGCCACCAATGTTTCCAAGCTCTCCCCAATCGCAGCCAAACGCTCCACCACTTCTGCTTGTGTCAATTCATTTTCTGAAACATAGCGGTTACGAGGGTGAACGCGGCATTCATGAGAACAGCCACGGAGGTACTTGTCTTCATTTTCTTCTGAAGTCAGGATGCGGCGGTTACACTCTGGATTGCCACAGTTGACATAGCGCTCGCAAGGACTACCGTCAAACCAGTCTTTCCCAATCACAACTGGATCAACATGGTTGATATCAACGGAGATACGCTCATCAAAGACATACATCTTGCCGTCCCAAAGCTCACCTTGAACTTCTGGATCCTTGCCATAAGTCGCGATACCGCCATGAAGCTGACCGACATCCTTGTATCCTTCACGAACCATCCAGCCTGAGAATTTCTCACAGCGAACACCACCGGTACAATAAACAACCACGCGCTTATCCATGAATTTCTCTTTGTTATCACGGACCCATTGCGGCAATTCGCGGAAGTTGCGGATGTCTGGGCGAATAGCTCCACGGAAGTGTCCTAGGTCGTACTCATAATCGTTACGTGTGTCAAGGACAACGGTATCTTCGTCAAGAAGGGCTTCTTTGAACTCTTTTGGAGACAAGTAAGCACCCGTTGTTTCGAGTGGGTTGATGTCACTGTCAAAATCATTGTCTTCCAATCCCAAGTGAACAATTTCTTTCTTGTAGCGGACAAACATTTTCTTGAAGGCTTGCTCATTTTCTTCGTCAATCTTGAACCAAAGATCTTCCATGCCTGGAAGGCTGTGAACGTAGTCCATGTATTTTTGAGTGGTTTCATAGTCACCAGAAACCGTTCCGTTGATTCCCTCATCTGCCACCAAGATACGGCCTTTCAGACCGATGGATTTACAGAAGGCCAGGTGATCAGCTGCAAATTTCTCAGCATTTTCAATTGGAACATATTTGTAGTAAAGTAGGACGCGAATATCTTTTGCCATAAGATTTGTTCTCTTTTCTATTCTTAAATTTTCAGAATTTTTCATTCAACTATACTAGTATACCCACTTGGGAAAACGAATGCAATTTATTTGACCGGAAATTGTATAGAGAGACCTGCCACTGCACTTTATCAGTAACCATAGCGAATCGCAGATAATTCTCTCAATTTTTTTATCTGCTCAGCTTGACTTTCTGACAAAATCAGCTTATTGTCAATCAACACACGTGAGATGTCAACGTTCATTTGGCTCAGAATAAATGGAGTAGAGGTTCCATCATCCTCTAATCGTTTTTTATAAATCACTAACTGATTTTTCAAGGGAGTAAGTTGAGGCGCAGCCTTTATATCTTCCAATAGATGATCTATGATCGTCATGGCTTCACAACGCCTTTCTCTACCTCCGGCAAACCATTTTAATGGTGTCATTCTCATTTTCCTCCTGAAACTCACTTATAAATTGAAAAACTATAATTCTTCACTCTCGCGCCAATATTTTACCCAAACACCCTATGTAAAAAAGTCAGCAAAAATGGCAAGGTCGCTACAATATTATTGATCACATGCACCGCATAGGAAGGATAAATGCTCTTGGTATAACGGGTCAAACCAGCAAAGATGATTCCAAATGTTGCAAAGACGAAAACATCTAGCAGACTAGGAAAGTTTGAAAAATGAGGGAGAGCAAACAAAATAGACGGAAGGATCAAATCAAGACCAAATCTCGAATCTTTAAAGAAGGCATGTTGAAGTAATCCTCTATAGAGCAACTCTTCCATCAATGGCCCCAGAAAGAACAAGGTTATATAGAGACCTAGCTCAGCAAAATTGGTCTCACTAAAGCCAATCAGTAGAGCCCAACCTTCCGCAGTTGACTGAACATGTTTAGCTGTTTGAATATTAAAAAATATATGAGCTACCGCTACTAGGGCTGTTAGGATTGAATACCAGAGCCATTTTTTTCTCGAAACGCGAAAGAGATAGCCATGGCCTGTCTTAACCAGAATCCAAATCATGACTCCGCTAAATAGCAAACTCA
>CAJPRB010000010.1:0-20964 GCA_905372925.1 uncultured Streptococcus sp. | reverse complement strand
TTGGTACGACCGTATGGATTGGTCACTGAAAGTGGAAAATCTTCTAAGATTGGAACTGTATGAGGGTCTCCGTAAACTGTCGCAGAAGAACTGAAGATGATGTTCTTACAATTATTTTCTTCCATGGCTTTTAGAAGGCTGACAGTTCCTGCGATATTGTTGTCATAGTAGGCAAGAGGGATACGTGTTGATTCGCCAACAGCCTTCAAACCAGCAAAGTGAATCACACCAGTCGGTTCTTCCTGCTTGAAAATATCTCTGAGGGTATCTGTGTCACGGATATCTGCCTCATAAAAAGGAATCTCAACTCCTGTGATTCTTTCAACAACTTCTAAACTTTTACGATTGCTATTGACAAGATTATCCACCACAACAACTTGATGACCTGCTTGGATCAACTCAATCACAGTGTGGGTTCCGATAAAACCAGCTCCACCAGTTACCAAAATCTTTTCTTGCATCTTTTTTCCTCGATTCTCGGATTATTTTTTATTATTTTATCATTTTTGATAGGGAATGTCATTTGCCATCCTAGGGGGAGGCTAAAATTTCAGTAAAATTTTATTCTCTTTTTACTCGTTTGACATAGTTTGCAATTGGATAGTTTACTGGATCCAAGGTCAACTCCTTGTCTTGAACCAGCTGGGCTAGATGGTAACCAATGATAGGACCCGTTGTGAGGCCCGATGAACCTAGTCCACTAGCCGCATAGACACCTGCTAAACCAGGTACCTGTCCAAAGAAAGGTGAGAAATCACGAGTATAGGCGCGGATTCCCACACGTTCAGCTCTTGAAGTCGCTTTAGCTAAGGCTGGATAGTGAGGCAAGGCTGCTTCCTCCATTTGTTGGAGCAAGCTTTCATCCACTGTCAAGTCAAATCCCATGTCATTTTCATGGGTAGCACCTAAGGACAATTTCCCACCTGAAAAAGGGATCAAATCCCATTCCCCCTCTGGCATGACAACAGGGTAAGTTTCCATGTCTTGAGAAATCTGATAATCTCGGAGTTGTCCTTTTTGGGGACGAACATCTACCTCATATCCTAAAGGTTCCAAAATGTCCCCCAACCAAGCTCCTGTCGCCAAAATAACCTGATCAAACACCTCTTCGCCAATCTGATAGCCGGATACTAAAGGTGTCAGACTCACTTTTTCTTTGACCAGCTTGACTTGACTGGCTTCTAGCAAACGAGTCACTAAGAGTTGGCCATCTACTCTCGCTCCACCAGAAGCATAGAGCAGGCGGTCAAATCCCTGCAAGCCAGGAAATAATTCATTAGCTGAGGCTTGGTCCATGATAGCTAACTGACCTATCAAGGGAGATTCTTCCCTACGCTGGAGGGCTAGTTCATAGAGTTCTTCTAGCTTGGATTCGTCCTTTTTCAAGAGAAAAACTCCCGAACGCTGGTAAAAGTCGATTTCCTGCCCTGACTTTTCTAAATCGGCCAACAAATCAACATAAAAGTCAGCCCCCAAGCGCGCCATCTTGTACCAGGCCTTATTACGGCGTTTGGAAAACCAAGGACTGATAATTCCAGCTGCTGACTTGGTAGCCTGACCTTGCCCATGGTCAAAAACGGTCACCTCTAGGTCACTTTCTTTCACTAGGTAGTAGGCAGCTGTTGCCCCTACAATCCCTGCTCCAATAATGGCAACTTTTTTCATTATTTTCACTTTCTAACTAGATATGGTGGAAAGGATTAGTCGATGCCTGACTAGGCAAGATATCAACAGTCCAGCCCTTTTCTGCCTTCCATTGAGTAAGGAGTGCAGAAATTTTTTCCACAAACAGCACTTCGATATAATGTCCTGGATCCAGTGCCAGCAAGCCATCAGACAGCATATCCTGAGCTGTGTGATAGTAAATATCACCAGTGATATAGACATCTGCTCCCTTAGCTAAAGCATCCTTATAGAAAGATTGACCACTACCGCCACAGATAGCCACTCTTGAAATGGGCTTCTGCAAATCACTCTCTTGATAATGCACCATTCGAAGACTATCTAGACCAAATACTTGCTTGACATGTTGGGCGAATTTCCCAAATGTCTGAGGCTGAATATTCCCAATCCGCCCAATTCCACGTTCAGGGCCTGTTTCCTGCAGATAAGTCGTCTCCTCAATGCCTAGCATCTGACAAAACCAGTCATTGAGCCCATTATCAACGATGTCAATATTGGTATGGCTGACATAAACTGCGATGTCATGCTTGATCAGGTCGATGTAAATCTGATTTTGCGGACGGCTAGCTACCAGATCCTTAATCGGACGAAAGATCGGCGCGTGCTTGACGATAATCAAGTCCACACCCTTTTCAATGGCCTCTGCTACCGTCTCTTCACGAATGTCGAGGGCAACCATAACCCTTTGAATATCCTTGTCTAGAGTACCGATTTGCAGGCCACGACTGTCTCCCTCCATAGAAAATTCCTGAGGGCAAAAGCCTTCATACGCGTTAATCACTTCACTTGCTAGCATGGAGCACCTCCTTGATGGCTTGAATTTTATCTACAAGAACTTGACGTTCCTCAATATTTTTTTCTGGAATTTGGTTAAGGGCAAATTCTAACTTAGCAGCTTCCTTTTGCCATTTTTGGACAAAGACTGGACTGACTTCTTTGGACAAGATAGGACCAAAACGGACATCACTGGCTGATAGCTTCATTTGTCCCGCTTCCACCACCAAAATCTCGTAGAATTTACCAGCTTCTTCTAGAATGCTTTCTGCTACGATCTGAAAACCGTGATCTTGCAACCAGATACGCAAGTCGTCTTCACGATTATTAGGCTGTAGAATCAAACGTTCTACATTAGCCAGCCTGTCCAAGCCTTCTTCCAATATGGTAGCAATCAAACGACCTCCCATGCCTGCAATGGTGATAACCGACACTTGATCTTCCTCTTCAAAGGCTGCCAAGCCATTGGCTAAACGAACTTGGATTTTCTCCTTTAAGCCGTGAGCCTCAACATTTTTAACCGCAGACTGGTAGGGACCTTCCACCACCTCCCCTGCAATGGCGCTTTTGATTTGGCCTCTCTCAACTAACTCGATGGGCAGATAAGCATGGTCACTCCCCACATCTAGTAAAACGGCCCCCTGTGGCACAAAGGAAGCTACCATTTCTAATCTCTTTGAAATCATCTTCTCTCACTTTCCAAAACTCTATTACCTCTTATTATACCACATTTCAGCTAACAATCTTACGCCTAAAAAAACCGCAATCTACAGATTGCAGTCTTTCTTTATTTTCTGATTTGGTAATGACTGGTTAGAATGAAAATCACCGTAAAGACCAGCATCATGGCCCCATAAACAGGCAACGTTTGTCCTGTCAAGGTTGAAATTTCAAGTAGCTTTTGAATCATTGGAAAGAGAGCTGTGGCTAGGAAACCACCTACTGACCAGACAACCAAGAGGACACGCCAGAGGGTAAATGGCATGCAGGCTCTAAATACAGATAAGAAACCAATTGACCCCAAGAGATAATAGAGGAGGGTTGAGATTTCTAACTCAGACCAACCTTGACTCGCTCCAAATATTTTCACAAAAAGGACGCTAAACACGACCATGAGGGCACTTGGTAGGGCGCGAAGCATGGATCTTCTGAGGAAGTTTGGTTCAACAGGTTTGATATTTCTCTCAAAAGTCAGAACGAATGGTGGGAACCCTTCCACGAATTGGTCGATCATGGTAATCTGGATCGGAATGAAAGGAAAAATCAAAATCCACTCAGACAGTCCTAGTAAAACACTAGCAATACAAATCACCGCAAGCAAAAAGGAATAAATCGTCTTAATCAAGAAAATCGGTGCGATATGGGCGATATTATTGACCACACGGCGACCTTCGAAAAGAATCTCAGGAACATCATTGAAGTCTGAGTTCAAAAGAACCAGATTGGCAATCTGACGAGTCGCCGGATCCCCCTCAGCCATTACAATCGAACAATCCGCCTCACGAAGAGCCAGGATATCATTGACCCCGTCCCCTGTCATAGCCGTTGTATGACCCGCTTTTTTCAGCGTTTGGATGATGAGTTTCTTTTGATGAGGGGAAACACGACCAAAAATTGCTGTTCCCTCAGCCATGGCAATCAATTCCTCATCCGTGATTTTTGAACAGTCTACATAGCTGTGATAGTCTGCAAAGCCAGCCTTCTGGGCAATGCTGGAAACCGTAACGGGATTGTCACCAGAGATAATCTTGAGTCCCACTTCCTGGGAACGGAGATAGTCCAGTGTCTCAGCTGCGCCTTCTCGAATGGGGTCCAAGATCTCCAGCAAGGCTAGAGCCTGAATATCAGATGGTTTCTGTGGTTTGTGATGGTCTAGTTTTTCCTGACTGAGGGCTAAGACCAAGACACGTGACCCTCTCTCTAGAGCCTCTCTGGCTTCTGGGACTTCAGAGTCCAACAACATCTCAGGCGCACCTAGGAAAACCGTTCCTAGCCCGTCCAACTCCATAGCTCCCCACTTGCGGTCGCTAGAGAAGGGAAGATTCGAAAGCATAGGATAGGAAACCTGACCTTGGAAACGCTGGCGAATGGCTTGGGCTGTTGGATTTTTATCCTCACTATGAGCGATGTAGCTGGTTAGAATACTGGCAATAGTCTCTTCACCATAAGTTTCCGTCAGAGGAAGAACAGCCTCCACCTGCATCTTTCCTTGGGTGATGGTGCCCGTTTTGTCCAGACAGAGCATATCCACGCGCGCCAAGGTCTCAACAGAGTACATTTCCTGCACTAAAACCTTTTTCAAGCCCAGCTTGATCACCGCAGTCAAGAGCGAAGTAATTGTCAAAAGGGCAATTCCCTTAGGCAACATCCCCAAAAGGGCTGTCGACGAATTTACAACGGATGACTTGAGGGGCAAGCCCTTTAACATCAAGGCTTCTAGCAAGAGAGCTAGACCAAAGGGAATGATAATCTTCCCAGTAAAACCAGCTAGTTTGTCCAGCGATTTCATGATACGGGAGTTAATGGGTTTCACTGTCTTAGCTTCCAGCATGAGTTTGGAAGCATAGTTGTCTGCTCCGACATGGTGGACTTGAGCCAAAACTGCGCCACTGGCTAGGAAACTCCCTGATAAAAGCAGAGCATCCACTTCCTTTTGCACCAAATCACTCTCCCCCGTCAACATGGCTTCATTAACTTCTGCGAAGCCTTCCAGAACCAGAGCATCACTAGGAATCTGCTCTCCCGCAGACAAACGAATGACATCTCCTAGAACCAACTCTTCTGGATCGAGAGAGACTTCTTGACCATCACGAATGGTTTTGACTTTTTCCTTGGTCATGAGATTGAGCTTGTCCACCATGTGTTTGGCCCGTAACTCGGTCACAATCCCAGAAAAAGCGTTAAAGCAGATAACAACAAAGAAGACCAGATTGCTCCAAGCCTGCACAAAAGCTAGCGCCAAAGCAATAGCAAAGTTTAAAGCGTTAAAAAGTGTAAAAACATTTCGTTTAACGATTTGCCAAGTACTGGTACTGGCCGAAGCGGTAAAGTCATTGACCAAACCTTGAGCCTGTCTTTCCTTGACTTCTCTCTGGGTTAATCCCATTATCTTATTTTTATCCATAAACTCTATCATATCATTTTTTCTAGCAGAATTCTAATCTCATCCAAAAACTGTTGGCTGATAACTGAAAAAGTTTGCCAGTAGTCTTTTGATAAGGTATAATAATAAAAGCAAGACAACCGAAGGAGATCTCATGTTTTATACTTATTTGCGTGGACTGGTCATGCTGATCTTGTGGTCCATCAATGGCAATGCCCACTATCACAATACTGATAAAATCCCTAGCCGAGACGAAAACTATATCCTCGTCGCACCTCACCGTACCTGGTGGGATCCTGTTTACATGGCCTTTGCGACCAAGCCAAAACAGTTCATCTTTATGGCCAAAAAAGAGCTGTTTAACAACCGTATCTTTGGCTGGTGGATCCGTATGTGTGGCGCCTTTCCTATCGACCGGGAAAATCCTAGCGCTTCTGCCATCAAGTACCCTATCAACGTCCTCAAAAAAAGCGACCGCTCTCTCATCATGTTTCCAAGTGGGAGCCGTCACTCAAACGATGTCAAGGGTGGAGTTGCCTTGATTGCCAAAATGGCCAAGGTTCGTATCATGCCTGTTACCTACACCGGTCCCATGACCTTGAAGGGCTTGGTTAGCCGTGAACGTGTCGATATGAACTTTGGAAATCCTATCGATATCTCAGACATCAAGAAAATGAATGATGAAGGAATCGAAATGGTTGCAGACCGTATCCAAGCAGAATTCCAACGTTTGGACGAAGAAACCAAGCAATGGCACAATGATAAAAAACCAAACCCACTCTGGTGGTTTGTCCGCATCCCTGCCCTTATCCTTGCAGTGCTTGTTGGTATCCTAACGATTATCTTTAGCTTTATCGCAAGCTTTATCTGGAATCCAGATAAGAAGAGAGATGCTCTTGGTTAAGACAATGAGAACCGCTGCACAAAAACTCGATTTTAAGAGAAAATCCAGCAAGCCTTTCCATAAGAAATGCATAGCATCAAGTGTCCAAAAACATTGTTGCTATGCATTTTTATGATCTTTATCCCTGTATAATCAGAAGAAAACTCTACATTCTATATAGAAATTTTTTTGACAAATTACTTTGATTTTGATATTATATTATTAAAAAGGGGAGGATTTTTATAATGAATCATAAACATTCTTTATTCGGGAAGTGCAAGTCTGTTTTATTGACGGTTGCTCTAGCGTCTGCCTTTACAGCAATGGGGCAAGTTGATGCTGATGAGGTAAAGAATCCAAGTCAAGTTGCTAATGATCTTGCTCAAGTAGGTTCAAATGAACTTTCCACTAAAACTACTCAAACTAATCAGCAAATTTCCGAAACAGTTAAGGAGATTCAAGATAAAGTTAATGTTTCTGTAGTACCACTTGATAAAGCTCAACCTGGTGATATAGTTAAAGTAACTACTACTTCAACAGACGCCAAGGCAGATACTAAAGAAAACGTAGCTGGTACAGAAGCAATTGCTAAAGCAGAAACTTCTATAAGTGTTGAAACAACTCATTTAACTACTAAAGGAACTGCCGTTGGAGAAAAGACACCTGTTACAACAACAAAGACTGTTACAGATCACGTTAATACAGATGACTATGTAGCTAATGTTACTCAAACTATCAAGAAAACTACATTTGAGAAAGTTTTGAAAGAAGCAGATGTAATAATTACTAAACAAGCGGCTGGTTCTGCAGATATCGTCTTTACTATTGATAAGTCAGGTTCAATGGATTCGTCTATTCAAAATGTTGTACAGAATATCGAGAACTTTGTCCGTGATTTGGCTAGTAAAAAGGTTGATGCTCGTCTTGGCTTAATCGCGTATGAATCTGCTAAGAATGTTCAATATTTCGATTTTAATGGATCTAAATTCACTAAGAATGTAGAGGAGTATATTAAGGCGCTTAGATCTATTCGAACAGGCGGTGGAACAGAAGAGCCTACAGCCCCTCTACATCATATCGCAACCTCAAAAGATTATGATTGGTCTACATCTTCTAATAATCGTCGTTTTGCATTCTTAATTACTGATGAAAGCATTGATTTCCGTACTCCAGGCATTCCAACAGTAGAAGAGACTCTGAAAGCTCTTAAAGCAGCAGATATTTCTCTATCAGTTGTAGGGATGAGATACGAAGAATCGACCTTCAAACCTTTAGTTGAGGGGACAAAAGGGCTTTATCTTAATATTAATCAAGAATTTTCTAGTCTTTTAAATCGTGATTTTACAAATCATGTTGTTAAGACTGTCCAAGAAGGACGTGTTTACCGCATCGTAACAGAGAAATATGACTTCTTAACAGAGGCGCATGTCGTACTTAAACCAAAACCTATCGGAAGCACAAAGGCAGTTTATCATACTTCTGCACTTTCTAATAAGGTATCTGAATTACCCAAAACTGGTGAAAAGGCATCTTTTAATTTATCCGTACTTGGAGTTGCCTTAATTGCAGTAGCCTCTGGTTTGACTGTTGGTGTTAAGAAAAAAGATTAAAGAGATTCTTTTCATATAGAAGGTAGAGAAAAGGAGTTTTGCACCATTTAGATTCTTTGCCAACTATAATAAGAGAAAAATAATTAGCAATGAGAGAGGGCCTTTTGGTCTTCTCTTTTAATATATTCAGAGCAAATTTCATATTCTACTCTATCATCTCAAAAAGATTTTGTCCCTCTTTCTTTAGAAATAAAGGAGTATTTTCTTTTATCTAATAAATTTATGATGAAAATATCAGTCTTCAAAAATACATATTCCTAGTGTTAGTAATATGAAAACGATTGAGATTAAAGTGTGTGATTTTCTACAAATATCTATCATTTCATCAATCCTATGATATTCTTAATAAGTCTCGTCTGCTCCTTATAGAACATGTATTTTTCTGCATTCAAAGAAACTCTAAAATCATAAAAACGCATAATATAAGAAATTCAAAGAGTTCAATATTATGCGTTTTATTATAGAAAATTTTACTGGATTTTCTCCTCAAATTTAATTTTTGCCTTGTCTCTTCTCTTACTTTATTCAATCTCCCATTTCTTTGCTAACCAGTTAGAAAAAGACACAAATCTCTCAGCCACTTGCTCATGATGCCCATAGGGATCAAAGACAAACTGACTAGTCGGATAGTGTTTCTGAAGGCTGGTATGGATCTGCTCAGCGTAGACTGGTGCTTGAGCCAAGCGATTGGTATGATGGGCTCCTTCTGTTTGGCCATTCTGTAAATACAGCAAGCAGTCCAGATTTTTCACCTTTTCTTCCTTACAGAAAGAAACAAAATCAGGATACCAAAAGGAACCGCAGATGGAGAAGATACAGGAGACCTTATCAAAATGGAAAAGACTGTATACTGCCACCAAACCACCTAGTGAGTATCCTCCATAAGCAAGGCGATTTTTGTCCAGACGATAAAGCGACTGCAACTTGTCTAAAAGACTACCAAATAAATGACCATGATAGGCATTTGCCTGACCGCCAAAATCTTGAGCTCCATCTCTCAGAGCAGATGCCTTCCAGGGCGTGTAGTCGTCTAGGCGATTTTTAGAGGTCAAGCCCACTAAAATCACAGATTCTGAAAGGGAAGATAGAAAATCCAAGTTTCCATCATTCAAGAGAATCGCTGGATAGGTTTGATTGGAATCATAGGTCGAAGGAAGGCTGACCTTGACTTGGATCCCTTCCCAATCAAACTCATTATTTATTGACAAAGTCATTGATTTTCTCAAGGGAATCAATCACTGCTGGACCATAATCCATCAACTCATCGTAAGAAATGGTCATGATTTTTTGATTCTTAATTGCAGGAACATTTTCCAAAACAGCATTTTTCTTCATCAACTCTACTGCGTTGGCATCCAACTTTTTATTGCGGTCGCTGGTTACATAGATAATCAATTCAGGATCCATTGACACGAGATTTTCCAAGGTCAAGCCTGAGGTTCCCGTTGCAACATTGGTATAACCAAGTTGATTCAACAAGCTTTCTTGCAAAGCAGACTTGTAGGCACCAAAGGTTTCATCATTATAAGCAACCATAATCAAAGCCTTTTTCTTTTCACCTTGGCTTGTTGGGTTTGCTTTCTTAACAGCGTCAATTTTAGCTTGTAATTGGGCTGCGTATTCATTGGCCTTGTCCTGAACATTGAAAATCATTCCAAGATTTTTGACATCTTCTACAATATTCCCCAAATCTTGCTGAATCGTTGAAAGAGAGGCTTTTTGTGTATAGACTGGGATTTTGTTTTCATTCCAAGTGCTAACTGTCCCCAAGGATTTTTCAGAAAACATCATGTTTCGACCCATTACTGCGTCCGGCTCATAAGAAAGGACTGTCTCTTGTGAGACTGTTTTTTTATCACCGATTTGAGGAATGGTCGCAATCGCGTCCTTGTATTTACCTGTTACAGCATTGTCAGGGTTGAGCATGCCAGCAATTTTATCCTTCAAGCCTAACTCCAACAAAATTTCAGTTGTTGAAAGATTGTTGGTGATAACTTTTTCAGGTGCCTTGTCAAAGACTTGTTCGACTTCATTTCCCTTAGCATCATAAGTTTTGACCGTAAGTGGATATGTCGTCTCTGTGCTCGCCTTTTGACTTGTTTCTGTGCTAGACTGTGTGGTAGCTTTTTCTGTAGTAGTGTTACCACAAGCTGCCATGGTTAGGGTAGCTACTGTTACGAGTAAAATGCTTAGTGTTTTTTTCATCTTATTTTCCTTTTCATTTTTATAAATAGTGAATCATAGCTTGCTGATCCTCGGTCCAAGTAACCTGACTTTGAACTCCGTATACAGTTTGCAATGACTCTGGGGTGATGGTCTCCTTTGGAGTCCCTTGGTAAAGGATTTCTCCCTCTTTCATCAGATAGAGATAATCCGAATAGCGACAAGCAAGTTGAATGTCATGCAGGACAGCTAGAACATTGACCTTGAGATTCTTCACAATGGCCAACAAGTCTAACTGATACTTGATATCCAGGTGATTGGTTGGTTCGTCCAGGAGCAAGAGAGTCGGTTCTTGCGCCAAGGCGCGGGCTAGTAAGACTCGCTGCTTCTCTCCCCCTGACAGAGACGAATAGAGACGAGTTTTCTTCTCGAGCATATCCACCTTGACGAGAGCATCTTGAACGAGGGCATAATCTCTTTCCCTTTCCTTCTGTAGAAAAGAGAGGTGGGGCGTTCTTCCCAGCAAGACGATTTCCTCAACTGTACAATCAAACTGCAATTGATTGAACTGGGTGACAACTGCCATTTGCTTGGCTGTTTCTTTGAGTGACCAATGCTCCAGCGGCTTTCCATCTAGGCTTATCAAGCCTTTGTCCGCCTTTTCCTGACGATATAGGAGTTTAAGCAGACTGGTTTTTCCACTTCCATTTGGTCCTAGTATCGTGTGAAATTGATGCCCCTCAACCTTAAGAGAAACTCCTTTTAGGATTTTTTTCCCTCCTAGTCCAAAGTGTATATCTTGACAAATCAAATCCATATCAGATCCTCACCTCCCTTCGCCTACCTCCAACAATGTAGATAAAGAAGGGAGCACCTACTAAGGCTGTGAAAATACCAATAGGCAGCTCGGCATTTGGAATGATGACACGAGAAAGTACATCTGCCCAGACGACAAAGAGGGCACCCAGTAAGGTCGCAATGGGAAAAAGTCTCCTGTAATTCGTTCCTACTAACCCTCGAGCTAAATGTGGAGTAATCAGACCGACAAATCCAATAATCCCACAGGTTGCCACTAAGACCGCTGTCAGAACAGCCACCATGGTCACATAAAGATACCAATAAAAGCGTAAGGGAATACCCAAAGTTAAAGCAGCCTCATCTCCCATCATCATCGCATTGAAAACACGATACTGAGTAGAGAAAAATAGAAAGGCCATTCCAACTACTATAGTTGGCAGGACTAAGTCAGACCAGTTAGTCCCAGCAAGCGAGCCCATGGTCCAAAACTTAATGGTCATCACACTGTCAGCGTTAGCACCAACTGAGATAATAAAGTTGGAAAATGCCAGAAAAAGAGCATTGACCACTGTTCCTGATAAGATCAGACTAGAAGTCGTCATCCTTCCCTGCATAGAGGCAATGATGAGGACAGCAATGGTTGCCAAAATAGCTCCTAAAAAAGCTCCAAGGCTAATCACTAATTTTAAACCAAGAATGATGCTCAAGGTTGCACCCAGAGTTGCACCCGCAGAGATGCCTAAGACATAGGGCTCTGCGATGGGATTGTTCACTGTAGACTGCATCACGCTACCACACATGGAAAGACCAGCCCCTACTATCAAGCCTAACAATACTCGGGGGAATCTCATGTTCCATACAATGGCAAGAGTGGACTTGGAAACCTCTCCTATCTCAAGAGGAAAACCCAACCTGCTCAAAATAATCCGATAGGTATCTCCTAGATCAATCGCAACAGATCCCATAGAAACTGCTAGAAAGAGCGAAATTCCTAAAACACTTAGCAAAATACCTAACAGTAACACAAATTGCAGATCCCTTCGGCTTCCAGAAAATTTGGAAAGCATGCAAATCTCCTTTGATAGAATCTTAAAAATTTAGAAAATTCTCATAAAAAGTATACCATATTTTCATTAGATGAACAAGGATAGAAACATATATAGAAAAAGCGCTCTGAAATCAGAGAGCTGATTTGATCCTGGGCTAACATCCTAGTGAAAAAGATGAAACTCCTTGTGTTCATCGAACACTATGTCGTTTCCCTATTTTTGGCGCCCTTAGCATCATAATTCTTGCTGGATAAACCGTTTATAAACTAGGCGACGAGGCGAAGATTGTACGAAAATTTTAGTGAAACAAAAAATCTCCCCGAAGGGAGAAAATCTGGTTTATTTTACCTTACAGTGCTAGGAACCGTAACCGAAGATTATACTTGAGTATATCGAGATAAGGTGACAACATAAAAAGCCCTCTGAAATCAGAGAGCTTTATTCTTGCTGGATAAAACGTTTATAGACTAGGCGGCAAGCCGAAGATTGTACTGATGGTACATCGAGGCAAAGACAACGAAGTATAGAAACGTTTTAGACGCAAGATTAACGACGAAGTCCTAGAGAGTTGATTAACTCACGGTAACGGTTAACGTCGTTCTTACGCAAGTATGCAAGCAAGTTACGACGGCGACCGATTTTCTTCATCAATCCACGGTAAGTAGCGTGGTCTTTTTTGTGTTGTTTGATGTGTTCGTTAAGGTGGTTGATTTCCCAAGTAAGGACAGCAACTTGAACCTCTACTGAACCTGTATCACCTTCGTGACGTGCATATTGTGCGATGATTTCATTTTTTTTCTCTTTTGAGATTGCCATGATGTTTCTCCTTTTTATTTGGCTTCATCCGAGTGACAGGTTGGCATGCCTGTAACCAAGAAGAAGTTATTTGTCTTTACGACAGTTCTTATTCTACCAAGAAGCAGGGACTTTGTCAACTGATTTACTATTTAAAACCGTGAATTACTCTACTGATTTCAGGGCTTCGAGCATATCCACTTTTCTCAAGTGGCGATTGACAAAGAGACCTAGTAAGGCTAAGATCACAGTCACTGCGACGATTGGAAGAGCATAGACTTCCCAGCTGACCTGAGGATAAAAGAGTATGGTGGCTGGTGAAATCATTTGAATCAAAAATTGATGTAAATAGTGGCCAACTACCAAACCAAGAGCAATTCCCACAAGGGACAGCACCATAGTCTCGCGGTAGATATAGAGGGTCACTTCTTTATTGTGGAAACCGAGAACCTTGATAGTGGAAAGTTCACGGATACGTTCTGCCACATTGATGTTAGTGAGATTGTAGAGAATGACAATGGCTAGTAAAACCGAAACAAGGACAAGGATTGCCATAGTTTTATTGAGCGAACTAGCTACAGATTCAAAGAGATGGATGGCCGTCGCATTTTGGACGACCCCAGAAACAGCAGCTTTTTCCATAAAGGTAGCAGCTTCTTTCTCCGTATTGGAAGGTGTTGGCTCTTTTAATTTTACTAGGTAGGTATTGTCTTGCGGACTGGTGCCGTAGACTTGTTCGTAAGTCGCTCGGTTGAGATAAACAAAGTGTCCAACATAATTTTCAGAAATAGCTGCGACCCTGATTTCCTTCCCATCAAGCTCCAGCTTATCCCCAACCTTAACACCTGCTAGTTGAGCTAATTTTTGATTCACAACCGCTCCATCAATGATCTCCACCTCTTGCCCATTTTCCTCTAATGTGATAAAGGGCTTGAAATTTTCTCCACTAGTAACCATAATGGTGATAGTCTGAAGTCCTGCTTTTCCTTTGAAATCTTTTTCAATGGATTTAGAGTAAATCTTTTGATAAGCATGGATACGGTCCGCTTGCAAGGTACTTTCTAAATCTGCTTTTTCTTGCTCCGTTGCACTGCTCTTTTCCGCTACAATCATCTGGTATTGCTGGATTTGTTCAAATTGGCGCTCCACAACTCCTCCCACAGAAGACTGAATGCCAAGACCTGCAAATAAGAGAGCAACCGAACCCGCAACTCCAAAAATGGTCATCAACATCCGTTGCTTATAACGGAAAATATTTCGCGCTGTAACCTTATGAGTGAAGCTCAAACGGCTCCAAATAAAGCTCAGGCGTTCCAGTAAAATTTTTGATCCTTTAACGGGAGGTTTGGGAAGCAAAAGTTGGGCTACTTCATCGTGCAACTCCCTCCGCGCTACTAGATAAGCCGGCAAGACACTGGATACCCAACTCAAGGCTAGGGCAAGAAGGCTATAAGACCAGTAAAAATACTCCTGGCTTTTCCCAACGACCATTCCAGCTGTTATAACATCCGAAATCACGCCTGCAAGGAGATAATGCCCAAGAAGCGTTCCTATAAGGGTTCCCACAGTTCCTGCAAGAAAACCATAGAGGACAAACTTGGCAACAATATCTTGATTCCGGTAACCTAGAGCCTTGAAAATACCAGCATTGGTACGCTCTTCATCTACAAAGCGAGTCATAGTTGTAAAGGCCACCATTGCAGCAACCATATAAAGTACCACGGGGAAGATATTCCCGACAGAGCGAATACTTGCTGAAGCGTTACTGTACATGAGATAGCCTTGACCACCTGGCATGGTTTGGCGGTTGTATACATGGTAAGTCGGCTCTACCAGTTCATCAAGCTCTTTCTGACGTTGTTCAAACTTCTCTTTTTCCTTAGTTAGAGCACTCTCTGCCTGAGCCAGTTTTTCTTTTTCTGTAGCCAATTCTTCCTTAGCCTTTGTCAATTGCTCCTTGGCTTGACTCTTTTGCGGTTCTGGTAAAGTGGTCACTTGTTCTTCTTGAGTTTTCAATCGACTTTCAGCCTGATCTAACTGACTCTTGCCTTTTTGAAGGTTACTTTCAGCTGTTTGGAGCTCCTCTTTTCCATCTTCCAAGCTCTTTTGCCCATTTGTTTTGATGCTTGCTAATCGTTTTTGACCATTATCAGCCAGCAAGTCTTGCAAGTCTTCCTGATGTCGAGCTCGTTTCATCCTATAGCCTGATGAAAAAGCACCCAGATTTTTTAAATCATCATAGCGCACACGCGCAATACTATACACTTCTGTATCAAACTGACTGGGTAAAATCACTCCATAGCCAGCCAAGCTTCCATTTCCACTACTAGCTCCTCCCAAGTCTTCTTGAGAAAGCATCTCACCCGACTGAACAAATCCAGTAATGGTGAAAGTTTGGGATTTTAGGACGGACTTTTCTTCTTTCTTAGTAAAGGTAATGGTCTCTCCAATCTGATAGCGGTCTTTCCAGAAATCGGCTAGGGCAATTTCCTCATCAGCCTCTGGCAATCGCCCTTCTGTCACTTGAAAGGTTGAAATGCTCTCTGGTTTGGAATAAAGTCGAACCGCTTCTTCACTATTTTCAACGGTTAGGTCTGCCATATAACCAAACTCAACACTTGCTCCTTGAAGGGTCTTTAATTCGTCTTGGTCTTCTTTGTCCAAGCCATAATCAGCTATCACTGCCAGATCTAGGGTATTGGCTTTACGGAGATAATCCCCTGCCGTACGTTCCATGTTTGGACTGGCCACTTTAAGACCTACTAGGGCCAGGGAACCCAGCATCATCAAGGTCAGGATAGAAGCAAAGCGTCCCTTGGAAGCAGTCACCGACTGGAGTAAATCTTTTCGATATGTTTTTTTCATGCTAATACTCCAATGTATCGATATCCTGCGGATGCTCATTGATCGTCATGCTCTTAACCGTGGCATCGCGCATGTGAATCACCCGATCTGCAATAGGGGCTAGCGCGCCATTGTGGGTCACGATAATCACCGTCGCTCCTTTTTGACGAGACATGTCTTGGAGAATCTTCAAGACTTGCTTCCCCGTCTGATAATCCAAGGCACCTGTCGGTTCATCACAGAGGAGAATTTTAGGATTTTTGGCTACAGCGCGTGCAATGGAGACTCGCTGTTGCTCCCCTCCAGAAAGCTGGGCTGGAAAGTTATTGAGGCGATGACCTAGCCCTACGTCTTTGAGCACTTGCTCTGGATCCAAGGCATCTGTCACGATTTCTGAAGCCAGTTCCACATTTTCCTTGGCTGTCAGATTGGAGACCAGATTGTAAAATTGAAAAACAAAACCTACATCTTCACGACGATAGTTTGTTCGTTGGTGCGAACTATAGTTGGCAACATTGGCACCATCAATCCAAATCTCCCCCTCATCATTGGTATCCATACCTCCTAAAAGATTGAGAACGGTTGATTTTCCAGCACCTGAAGCACCAAGTATGATAACCAGCTCCCCCTTTTCAATTTCAAAATTCACATCACGATTAGCCACAATCTCCGTATCCCCAACCTGGTAACGCTTGTAGCTGTGTTTCATCTCAATATAAGCCATCAGACACACCTTCTCTCAAACAAATTGCTTCCTATTATCATTATAACGCTTTTTCAACTAGTTGAAAACTAGGAGCGGATACAAAAAAGCCTAGGAATCCTAGGCTTTCTGTTTATAGATTATTTTCCAAGGTAGTATTCAGAAACTACGTTCAATTTTTCGTCAAATTCGAATACCAATGGTGGGAAGTTAGGGATTTCCACGTCCATGATTTCGTCGTCTGACAAGCGTTTGATGTGTTTTACAAGGGCACGGATTGAGTTACCGTGAGCTCCTACGAATACGTTTTTACCATCTTTAAGTGCAGGAGCGATTTTATCTTCCCAGAATGGAAGGGCACGTTCCAAAGTCACTTTCAAGTTTTCAGCATCTGGGATAACTGAGTCATCAAGTGAAGCGTAACGACGGTCAGTGTGAGCTGAATGCTCATCATCACGGTCCATGTTTGGAGGCAATACATCGTATGAACGACGCCAGATGTGAACTTGCTCATCACCAAATTGTTCAGCAGCTTCAGCCTTGTTTTTACCAGTCAAACCACCGTAGTGACGTTCGTTCAAGCGCCATGATTTTTCAACTGGAACCCAAAGTTGGTCAGCAGCTTCAAGAGCCAAGTTTGTTGTTTTGATCGCACGTTTCAATACTGAAGTGTAAGCTTGGTCAAATTCAATACCAGCTTCTTTGATCAATTTACCAGCGTCAATCGCTTGTTGTGTTCCTTTTTCAGACAAATCAACATCAGCCCAACCAGTGAAAAGGTTAGCTTTGTTCCATTCAGACTCACCGTGGCGAGCAAAAACCAATTTTACCATTAGATGGATTCTCCTTTTATTTTTCGAGGTTGTCCTCGTTTATCTATTCCATTTTACACAATTTTTCACAAAAAAGCTAGTGAAAATCAACGAAAAAGAGAAGAGCTTCTCAGCCTTCTCTTTATTATATTATCATAATTGTTCTCAACAGAAAATGAAGCAGTTTCTCCTAAATAATTAAAAAACTACTACTCTTCAATTACAAATTTTTTCAAAGTTCCAAAGTAGAGTGAACCACCAATAATGGTTAGAATTCCACCTACCCATCCCAAAAGTGGAATCAAACCGACCGTACCACCTACAATGAGCAAAACAGAAGGTGCATTCGTAACACGTTCATCATCTTTATAATAAACTATAGCCACAATTCCCAATACTAAAATAGCAATTTTAACCAATGACAAAATAATTGAGAGCCCTGTCAATGTCCCAACTGTTACATCTGCGTCTTCAGTCGCTGCAGCAGCTCCAACAGCCATGATAAACATGATGACTGGCGCTAAAAGCAATACAATTCCTGAAATAAGACCAAAAATAGCGTTAACACGAGCAAGTGTATTTGTTTTCATAATAATCTCCTTAAAATTTTTATAGGTATTATTCTATCATAATTCATCTAAAAATTAAACAGTCTTATAATATTTTATAATAAATATTGATTTTCAAAAAATAATTTTAAGTTCTATAGTCTCTTTATAATTAGTAGAAATATAAAATTATGAGAAAACTGAATAGTTGATTATGTTAATTATCTACACGGACAGGCTAGAAAGAACTTCATTTGAGGAAATGGACTAGTAAATTTTCCCATGATAAAACGCATAATATCAAAGCACTTGAACTCTTGATATTATGCGTTTTTATGATTTTAACGACCTTTCTCAGTCTCTTTCTGATTATTTCGTTTCAAATCCTTCTGCAACTGCATCCGCAAAGTTTTCTTCTACGATGCTTGCACAGTGGTCACAGATAACTGCATGGTAGTTACGTTCGGCAGTAGTTGGGTCGATACGACGGCAACGGTCACATACTTCACCTGCAGCGCGTTCGACTGTGAAGGCAACATCTTCAAAGCTTACTGCACCTTCTGGAGCTGGTCCTTCTGCGATGGTCAATTCTGATACAATCAAGAGTTGAGCTACATTGCTGTTTACTGCTTCAAGCAAAGTTTTCACAACTTCGTTTGGATAAACTATCAAGTGTGCTTCGAGTGATTTCCCGATTACTTTTGCATTACGAGCTTCTTCCAAGGCTTTTTGAGCTTGTCCGCGGAAGTCCATGAAGGCTGCCCAAGTATCCAAGATTTCTTCCTGGTTAGCAAATGTTTCCGCTTCTGGCAATTCTGACAATTGAACAAAGTCTTCAGCTTCAAACTCAAGATATGACCAGATTTCTTCTGCAGTGTGAGGAAGGATTGGTGTCAAGAGTTTCGTGATTTTGACAAGAATGTCATAGAAGACAGTCTGCATTTGGCGGCGTTCGAGTGATTTGGCACCTTCGATGTAGACAACATCTTTGGCAAAGTCAAGGTAGAAGGCTGACAAGTCAACGTTGATAAAGTTCACCAAAGCCTTGTAGATTGTCAAGAATTCAAAATCAGCATAAGCATCACGAATCGTCTTGACAAGCTGGTTAAAGCGGATGGTCATGTACTTATCAACGGAACGAAGTTCATCGTAAGCGACTGCGTCTTGAGCTGGGTTAAAGTCAGATGTATTGGCAATCAAGAAACGAAGGGTGTTACGGATCTTACGGTAAGTTTCAGAGACTTGGCTCAAGATATCCATAGAGATACGCACGTCATTGCTTGAGTCCACACTTGTTACCCAGAGACGCAAGATTTCCGCACCAAATTGTTTTTCAACATCGCTTGGAGCAATGGTATTTCCAAGGGATTTAGACATCTTCTCACCCTTACCGTCAAGGGCAAAACCTTGTGATAAGATTTGTTTATAAGGCGCTACGCCATGGTTAGCAACAGATGTGATAAGTGATGAGTTGAACCATCCACGGTATTGGTCAGAACCTTCAAGGTAAAGGTCTGCTGGGTAAGTCAATTCTGGACGATTTACTACAACCCCATTCCATGATGAACCTGAGTCAAACCATACGTCCATGATATCTGTTTCTTTCTTGAACTCGCCATTTGGTGAACCTGGATGCGTAAATCCTTCTGGCAAGAGGTCTTTAGCATCACGTTCCCACCAGATGATAGAACCGTGTTCCTCAAAGAGTTGAGCCACATGTTCAATAGTTTCAGCTGTCATGATTGGTGTGCCGTCTTCAGCATAGAAGATAGGAAGAGGAACTCCCCAAGCACGTTGACGAGAGATAACCCAGTCGCCACGGTCACGAATCATGTTGTAAAGGCGTACTTTACCCCATTCTGAGTGGAACTTCACTTTTTCAATTTCGTCCAAGATTTCTTGGCGGAATTTAGATACTGAGGCAAACCACTGTGGTACTGCACGCCAGATGATTGGTTTCTTAGTACGCCAGTCAAATGGGTATGAGTGAGAAATTTCTTCTTGAGCAAGGAGAAGATTACCAAGTTTTTCGATAACAGTTGGAACTACCTTGTCATAGAATTGACCCGCAAAATCAGGACCAGCATTTTCCATCATGATCCCACGTTCATCAACCGTTACAGCAACTTCAAGACCGTTGGCAACACCGACATTGTAGTCGTCCTCACCAAAACCAGGGGCTGTATGGACGATACCAGTACCTGAGTCAGTCGTAACGTGGTCACCAAGGATTACCAGCTCATCTATAGCTGTATCCCACGGGTGCTTTGTCACAATGTGGTTCAATTCTTGTCCACGGTAAGTCGCCAAGACTTGAACATCAGCCCAGCCAAATTTCTCAGACAAACTAGTCAACAATTCTGCAGCAACTACAAACTTACGAGCTTCACCAGCAGGTTGTACCAATACATAATCAATATCCGCTCCAACTGTCAAACCACGAGAAGCAGTGATGGTGAATGGAGTTGTTGTCCAAACAACGATGTAGGTATCTGTATCTAGCACACCTTTTCCGTCTTTAACTTTATTGGCATAGTAAAGAGAAGTTGAAACCAAGTCATGGTATTCAATTTCCGCTTCTGCAAGGGCTGACTCAGATGACCATGACCAGTAAACTGGCTTGGCACCACGGTAGATATAGCCTTTGTTGGCCATTTCTCCAAAGACACGGATTTGAGCTGCTTCATAGTCTGGAGTCAAGGTCACATAAGGATTTTCCCAGTCACCAGAAACACCCAAACGTTTAAAGTCTTCACGTTGTTTATCAACTTGTGAAAGAGCATAGTCACGGCAAAGTTTCAAGTACTCAACCAAGTCCATTTCTTTGCGTTTGACACCTTGTTTTGCCAAAACTTGCTCGATTGGCAGACCATGTGTATCCCAACCTGGAATATAAGGCGCATAAAAACCTGACATAGATTTTGAACGAACAATAATATCTTTAGAAATCTTGTTCATAGCGTGTCCAACGTGGATATTTCCGTTTGCATACGGAGGTCCATCATGTAAGGTGAAATGCGGTTTTCCTTGGTTCAATTCTTGACGACGTTGGTAAAGTTTTGCTTCGTCCCACTCTTTTTGCCATAGTGGCTCTTTAGTAGGAAGTCCAGCACGCATTGGAAAGTCTGTTTTCCCAAGATTGAGGGTATCTTTGAGTTTCATAGTATCTCCTTTATAAATAATAACAAATTAAAAACCA
>CAJPRB010000009.1:0-21555 GCA_905372925.1 uncultured Streptococcus sp. | reverse complement strand
GGTTTGGCACCAAAGACATTGAATTGTTCTCTAAGTGCTGCGTCTAGCTCAAGCCAGTATTCATTGTGGGACTCGATGCGGTCGATTGGACCATGCTTGTAGAAAAGAAAGGCAACTGCACGTTTGACTTCGTCTATGTTCTCAAGATTATCTACACGGAAATACTCGGTCAAGCTATTGCGCAAAGGTTCATCTAGTTGTTCGTAAGGCTCCTGACCAATTCCCAAAACTGTGATGCCTTTATTAGCGAGCTCGATGGTAAACTGTTGAAAGTTTTGCGGATAGTAGGGAGAAATAACAAGGTAATTCATAGGCAACTCCTTTTATAGATACAGGTGTCCAAGAAAATAGGGCATTTGTTTACGCCACCATTCCCAGTCGTGAGCAACATCGTGTCCCCATTCAGCAAACCAGGCTGGAATTTGTTTTTGGTCAAAGGCTTCTTTGAGCTTGTAGAAAGATGGTAGACCATCTTGTTCCCAGGCACCAAGACCCGTACAGACGACGATTTCTGCCTGACGGTAACGATCGATAAACCAGCCGTCGTTTTGATTCCAGATATAATCTACTGGCGAATTTTGGTAAATAACATCATCATTGTAGTAATCTCCAACAAAGAAACGTGCGTCGTAAACACCACTGAGGGCAATCACCTTGGTAAAGACATCTGGATGCTGGAGAAAGAAATTAAGTGCATGGTAAGCCCCCATTGAGCATCCTGTCGTCATCATACCGTCAAACCAACCTGTCTTGTGCTTGATAAAGGGAATGGCCTCCTCAATCACGTAGCGTTCGTAGGCACGATGCATCTCTGCTTGGTCGTGACCATTTTTCCAAGTAGCCAACCAGCTCTCACTGTCCACACTGGATAACGTAAAGAACTGGACACGACCTTCCTTGATAAAGGAAGCACAGGCATCTATCATACCAAAATCATAGTATTCGTTGTGACTGCCACCAGACGAAGCAAAAACAACAACTGGAATCCCAGCATGCCCATAACGGTTGAGGTACATTTCACGATTAAGATTGCCACTCCAGTGGCTAAGGTTTTCAATATGCATTGGCTTTCTCCTTTCCTAACTTACCATTTCTCTGCAAAAAAACGGAGACAGTCTGGTAAATTTTCCGACCATGGAATCTCACTATGGATGGCTCCAGACTGAACTTTCAAGACAAGATTATCCAAGCCTACTCCACCTGCAATCAAATCACGGTAATAGCGAAGCGACGAATCGATATAGGCTTGCTTGATATTGCCAGCCATTAGGGTCTTGTCCGTATCGTCTGCTTCTTCTGTTCCTACATAGATAAAAATGCGCTGTTCAGGCGTCAATTTCTTACGCTCGATATAGCGGTTAAATGCTTCTTGGTGAAGCCAGTTGGCAGACGAAAAGACACCTAGACAACCAATTCGATCTTGGTACTCTAGTCCAATAAACTGAGTAATATTGCCTCCTAGTGACGAACCAATCATAGCCGTGTGCTGGCGATCAGCTTTGGTTCGGTAGGTTTCATCGATAAAAGGCTTGACCACCTCCATGACAAACTCAGCATACTCCACACCCTTACCGCCAAACTGCTGGCCTGGAATAGGAGATTCTTGAAACTTCCAAGCCGCATACTCATTCATCCGCCCCATGCCATCATTATCTATGGCAACGACAATCATGCGACTGATGTCAGGATTTCGCTTAATGGCTGGAATAATCTTCCAAGAGTGTCCGATATAAGACTCCTTGCTGTAAAAGACATTTTGTCCGTCATGAAAGTAAACTACAGGGTAAAAACGGTCTGTGTCTTTCTCGTAGTCCTTAGGCAGAAGCACACGCACACGACGCTCTTTTCCAGTATAAGGCACCTTAAGTTTGTGTTCTTTCATTTTTAAGTAAAAGTAGGAATGGTTCATTGTCAGAAAACTCTCTATATTCAAAATTTTATCTCATTATACCATAAAAATAGAAAAAAAGTCAGTAATTGTCCATTTTAAGGATAAATAACTAACTTTTCTCATTTAATATTCTGAATTCTTCTGGATTTTCTGATTAGAGGAGGTTGTCAATTAACTCATCGACAGCATCTTTTTCAGCCTGAGGCGTGATCTTACTGATCATAATTCCAGCCACTGCTCGCTCAACCAAACCTTCAACATCCATGCGTGCTTCATACTGCTCAGCATTCTCTATCTTAGGATTGGTCTTAGGACGATCAGGCGCAAAAATAGTACAGCAGTCCTCAAACGGCTGGATAGAAATTTCAAAGGTATCGATTTCCTGAGCGATGTCAATGATTTCCAACTTGTCCATAGTAACCACAGGGCGGATGATGGGAGTGTTGGTCACAGCGTTGATAGCCTGCATACTTTCCAAGGTCTGGCTCGCTACTTGACCTAGACTTTCACCATTGATGATGACCAGACCCTTTCTCACCTCACGGATACGGTCAGTAATCCGCATCATAAAACGACGAGTCAGAGTCATGAGGTAGGCTTCTGGCGCCTTGGCTTTGATTTCCTCTTGAATCTCTGTGAAAGGCACCTCGATAAACTGGATATTGCCACCAAATTTGGTCAATTTACGGGTCAAATCTTGAGCCTTCTTGAGAGCTCCAGGGCTAGTGTATGGTGGGCTGGCAAAGTGAACGGCTTCAATATCCACCCCACGTTTAAGGGCTAGATAGCCTGCAACAGGCGAGTCAATCCCCCCTGACAACATGAGCATCCCCTTACCAGAAGTTCCCACTGGCAAACCACCTGCTCCCCGAATGGTTTCATAGGAAAGATAAGCTGCTTCCTCACGAATCTCCACCTGAAGAGTGATATCGGGATTTTTCATCTGGGCTTGAATGGTTGGGATAGCTTCGAAAACGGCTCCACCAAGCGTTTGGTTCAGTTCACGACTGTCGAGTTCAAAGTTGTGGTCGCTACGCTTGCTAGAAATTTTAAAGGTCATACCTTCCTTGTAGATGTCTTTCATAATCTCTTGGACGGCAGACTTAAGCCTTACAACTGACTTTTCAACCTTATATACTGGAGAAAAATTCTGAATCCCGAAGACTTGTTTGAGAGATTCTGCCACTGCTGTGTAGTCAGCTCCATTCAGGTAAGCGTGGGCACGGTCGCGATCAGCGGTTACCTTAACTTGGGGATAGATGGACAAAACGTCCGAAATATTATTGCGAAGTTTATTGATGAACCGCATGCGGTTTTTGCCTTTGGTTGACAACTCTCCGTAGCGAATCATAATTTCTGAATACTGCATGAATGCTCCTATCTTACTTTTCTAGTTTGATTGTAAATTAATTTTAGCTTGGTCAAAAACTGCTCAACCTGACTCATATCATTTTCCAGGTCTAAGCTTAGACGCACAGCTGACTGGGCCTTATCCTTGTCCACTCCCATAGCAATCAAGGTCCCCGCAGGTTTTCCAGCCTTGGACGAACAAGCAGAGGTTGTGGAAATGAAAATGTCATAGTCTTCAAAGGCGTGAACGATGACTTCACCACGAACACCCTTAATCCCAAAAGTCAGGATATGAGGGGCAAAGTCTTCCTCATCTGAAAAGATAAGAATATCTGGATAGTCCAAAAGCGCTTGGCGAATGACTGATCTCATCTGCCCTGTCTTACTAGCAAAGATATCTAACTTTTCCATAGATAAACGGAGAGCTTTGGCTGTCGCTGCAATCCCTGCCACATTTTCAGTTGTCGAGCGATAATCGTGCTCTTGGCCACCACCAGTCAACAGAGGCGTAATCTTCTTGCCAGACTTGATATAAACAAAGCCAACACCTCTGACACCATGAAACTTATGACTCGAAAAGGTCGCGAAATCCACTCGATCTGTCAGATAGTTTTCAGTCGGAATCTTAGCAAGTGCCTGAACTGCATCAACGTGGAAGGAAATGGTTGGTTTGTCTGCCAAAAGTTTTGAAATAGCTTCAATGGGCTGGATAGAGCCAATTTCGTTGTTAACTGCCATGATGGAGACTAGAGTCGTATCAGGTCGAATCAAACTTTCTAAGGCATCTACATCCACAAATCCTCTGCTATCAACTGGGGCAATATCCACCTCAAAACCTTGACTTTTGAGCCATAGGGCTGACTCCTTGACTGCTGGATGTTCAATAGCTGATACGATGATGTGCTTGCCAAACTGGGCTTTTTCAAAGGCCACACCCTTGATGACCCAGTTATCTCCTTCTGTTCCACCAGAGGTAAAGAAAATTTCATCACTTTTCTTGCCAATAAAATCTGCAATTTGCTGACGGGAAGCATCTAAAATTCGTGTTGCCTGATCTCCTAAACGATGGAGACTAGATGGATTTCCTACAATTTTTGAAGCGACCTGCATATAAGTCTCAAGAGCTTCAGGATAGGGCTTAGTTGTTGCCGAATTATCAAAGTAGATCATGTTTTCTCACGCTTTCTAAAATCACTCCTTCTATTGTATCACGAAAAGAGACTTGCGACAAGAAAGGGAAGTTTCTCTTTTTTTAAGATTTTTTTAAAGAAATGAGGTATAATAAATCATAATCAAAGGAGAGCATCATGTCTAACTATCGTAGAACTTCAAAACCAAAAACAGAACACATCAAAAAGGGATTCACTGTCTTTCAAAAAACGATTGCTACCATCGGTAGTATCCTTGGTCTGATCACTGCTACTATCACCATCATGAACGCTATGGATAATAGTAAAAACAATAAAAAAGAACCGACAACAACCCAAACAACTGTTGTCAAGGAAATTCAAAAAGAATCGCCTCAGGAAAATACTATTCCTAACAAGGACAACACTTCTACTAAAGAAAATGCCCCGCAAGAAGAAACTTCTCAATCAAACAAGAAAGAGGAGAAAAAAGAAGAACAAAAAACAACAACTCAGGACTCTTCTACACCAGCTACAAATAAAGAAACAAGCGATAGCGGTACACAGTCAAATACGACGAATTCAGAAAATAAAAATAGTCAATAATTGCTAAAATAGCTTCCTTCCAGATTTGGAAAGAAGCTGTTTTTTTATTGTTGCAATACTTTTCGCGGTTTGGTTCCTTCAGCTGGACCGATAACACCTGCCATCTCAAGTTCTTCCATCAGGCGGGTCGCACGGTTAAATCCAACTGACAAACGACGTTGAATCATGGAAGCACTGGCTTTCTGCGTCTCAATAACCAGAGCCTTGGCTTCCTCAAAGAGCGGATCGCCACCAGCTTCACCATCTGAAAATTCTCCTTCATTTTCAGAAACCTCACCTGGGTCAAAACTCTCATCATAGTCCGCATCAGCCTGAGCCTTGATAAAGTTTACGATGCGTTCGACATCATCATCCGAGATAAAGGATCCTTGCAGGCGGACTGGGTGATTTTCATCAATTGGTTTAAAGAGCATGTCTCCTCGACCAAGCAGTTTTTCTGCTCCATTTTCATCCAATATAGTTCGTGAATCTGTACCTGAGGATACAGCAAAAGCCACACGAGACGGGACATTGGCCTTGATAAGACCAGAGATAACATCGACTGATGGGCGTTGCGTTGCGAGAATCATATGAATCCCTGCAGCACGCGCCTTCTGTCCGAGACGAATGATAGCATCTTCCACTTCCTTGCTGGCCACCATCATGAGGTCAGCCAACTCGTCTACAATGACAACAATCAAAGGCAGCGGTACTTGTTTGTACTCGGATTGGCTATTAAATTCCTCGACCTTAGCATTGTAACCAGCGATATTTCGTACTCCAACCTTAGCGAAGAGTTCATAACGGTTTTCCATCTCATCCACAACCTTTTGCAGAGCCTTGCTGGCCTTGCGTGGATTGGTTACAACTGGAATCAAGAGATGAGGAATGTCATTGTAAACAGATAACTCAACCATCTTTGGATCCACCATCATAAACTTGACCTGGTCGGGTCTTGCTTTCATAAGAATGCTAGCGATAATACCATTAACTGCGACTGATTTCCCTGATCCCGTCGAACCTGCAACAAGTAGGTGGGGCATCTTGGAAAGATCAAAGGTTCGAGCCGTTCCATTGACAGCCTTCCCTAGAGGAATTTCGAGGAGATTCTCTGGTTTAGTCTGAGACTGTTCCCATAGTTCACGGAAGGAGACGGTCGCAATCTCAGAGTTGGGTACTTCAATTCCGACTAGGGATTTACCAGGGATCGGAGCCTCAATCCGAACATCCTTGGCTGCTAGAGCTAGCGCTAAGTCGTCTGCCAGATTGGAAATGCGGTTAACCCGTACACCGACTGCTGGCTTGACTTCATACTTGGTTACTGATGGGCCGATTTCAGCCCGTTCCACCGTCACCTTGATACCAAAGCTGGCAAAGGTTTCTTCTAAGATTTTGATATTTTCTCGAACAATCTTCTTTTCCTTGGACTGATCTTTGGGTTTATCTGGCGCAAAGAGTTGCAAGCTTGGCAGCTTGTATTCGAGGGCTTCCTTGGTAGAAAAATCAACCTGCACCTCTTCATCCTCAAAGTCTTCTTCCACATCTGGAACGTCAAAATCAGTTTGAGGGAGGATAATCTCCGGTTCGATCCATTCTTCCTCAGGAATTGGCGGGAGATCGTAGTCTGCTACTTCAGATAAGATTTCTCCCGTTTCAGGATCTACAGGAGGAAGCGGTAATGCATCCTGCTCTTCTTGTTCTCGCTGAATTCTGGCTGCTTCTTCAGCTTCTTGACGAGCCTTCTCTTCTTCTCTCTTGATGAAGCGTTCTTGTTTTCTCAGTTCCTGTTTTTCCATGAAAGATCTGAACTTCGCTCCAATAAAGGCTGCGACATCGTAAATAGACCAAGGACTAACCAAGAGTGCCCCAACTAGAATCAAAAGAAGTCCAATAAAGTAAGAGCCGATATTGGAGAAAAGAAAGGCAATAGGGATATAAAGTCCAACACCAAGCAGGCCTCCACCAGCAAAGCTCGTCACCCGCATACCAGTCAGGTCCGTCATAACTTGAGCCAAGGTTCCTTTTAAAACTGACTGCTCCAAGCCATATTTCCATACCAAGTAGGCCTCAAAAATCAAGAGCAAGCCAGCAAAGATACAAAGAAATCCTGACAGAAGCCCCTCCTTCTTGCGTATCCATTTAAAAAGAAAAAGATAGATGAGGAGGGCACCTATAGCCATGTAGGCCAAACTTCCGACCACCAGTCGAATGAGATTGTAAAGTGTGACACCAGCCGCGCCGAGTTTGAGGGCTGCAATAATCAATAACAGGGCGACCCCTAAGGAAATCAACATCCTCTGGATAGCCTGTTTTCTTTCAAGTTCTGCTTTAGACGGTCTCCGTCTTGTTTTTGTAGTATTCTTGTTTGCCATTCTTTTATTATACCATATTTCACAGCCATTTCGAATAGAGAAAAAGATTGCACCAAAGGGTACAATCTTTCTATTTTGATACTTTTTTATGCTTGTGGTTTGCGTAGGTAACCATAAACCACACCGCTTACGATTGCTCCAATCAAGACAAAGACTAGGTAAAGTAGGGCATTTGAAGTTAGAGCGATAACGAAGATTCCTCCGTGTGGCGCCATGAGTTTGATTCCTGCAAGACCAACGAGTCCGCCTGCTACTGCCGAACCAAGGATAAAGCTTGGGATCGCACGAGCTGGGTCTGCTGCACCAAACGGAATTGCTCCCTCGGTGATGAATGACAAGCCCATGATGATGTTTGTCAAACCAGAATTGCGTTCTTCTTTGGTAAATTTATCTTTAAAGAGAAGGGTTGCGACAAAGATGGCAAGTGGTGGCACCATTCCTCCAGCCATAACTGCCGCCATAGCTACAGAACCACCTGAAGAAACAGTCGCTGCAAGCGTACCTGTACCAAAGACATAAGCTGCTTTATTAACAGGTCCACCCATGTCGACAGCCATCATTCCACCAAGAACAATACCAAGAAGGACAGCTGAACCTCCTCCAAGACCGCCTAGGAAGTCATTCATAGCAGTGTTGATTGCTGCCATCGGGATGTTAACAGCTAGCATGACAAATCCAGTCAAGATTGTTCCAAGAAGTGGCAAGAGAAGGATTGATTTAGCACCTTCAAGTGAACGAGGAACTTTAACGTATTTCTTGATAGCAAGAACCAAGGCTCCTGCGATAAATCCACCAACAAGGGCACCTAGGAAACCAGATGAGACACCTGCAAGAGTTGAAGTTGCTTCACCACCTGAGGCATAAGGGATTTTACCAAAGGCAAAACCTTCTTTGGCAATAGCACCAGCCACGAAACCTGCTACCAAACCTGGTTTTTCAGCGATAGAGTAGGCTACATATCCTGCAAAGACTGGGAGCATCAAGCCAAAGGCAGCGCCACCAATTTTCATGAACATAGAAGCTAGCTCATGATAGGATCCGAGATTGCCAAGACTATCTTGTGGCACACCCAAAGCACCATCAATCAAGAAAGCAAGGGCAATCATGATACCACCACCGATAACGAATGGCAACATTTGAGATACACCACTCATCAAGTGTTTGTAGAAGGCACCACCGATGCTTTGTTTTTCGTTAGATACTGTTGCAGCTTTTGCTCCATTAGCAGCATGGTAAACTTCAGCATCTCCAGAAAGAGCCAAGTTGATTAACTCTTCTGTCTTACGGATACCGTCTGCAACTGGACGATTTACCAATGGTTTGCCATCGAAACGATCCATCTCAACAGCCTTGTCAGCTGCGATGATAACAGCTTTAGCCTTACGGATATCTTCTGCAGTTAGTTGGTTGCCGACTCCGCTTGCACCATTGGTTTCAACCTTGATACCAACACCCATTTCAGCAGCCACCTTTTGAAGGGCTTCTTGGGCCATGTAAGTGTGGGCAATACCTGTCGTACAAGCTGTAACAGCTACGATAAAGTCGCCAGAGTCATTAGCAGGTACTTGAACAGGCTCTTCTGCTTTTTCTGAAGCTTGGTCAAAGAGAGCGATAACCTCATCTGGTGAAGATACTTTACGTAATTTGTCAGCAAAACCGTCTTTCATCAAGTATTGAGACAATTCTGCCAAGGCTGCCAAGTGAGTGTCATTGGCACCTTCTGGAGCTGCAATCATGAAGAAGAGGTCTGTTGGTTGCCCATCCAAACTTTCATAGTCAACACCCTTGTTTGACTTTGCAAAGAGAACCGTTGCTTCTTTGACAGCTGAGTTTTTGCTGTGAGGCATAGCAATTCCGTCACCCAAGCCAGTGGAAGTTAGAGCTTCACGCGCTAAGATTCCTTCTTTAAAGGTTTCAAAATCCGTCACGTAACCGTGATCTACCAAGCTATGAATCATTTCTTCGATAGCTGCTGTTTTTTCAGTCGCCTGCAAATCCAGCAACATGACATCTTTCCTCAATAGGTCTTGAATTTTCATCGTTTTTCTACCTCAACTTTTTCATATGTTTCTTTAATAAATTCTGCTGTTGCCAAGTCATCCGAGAAGGTCGTTGCTGTTCCACAAGCTACTCCCCATTTGAAGGCTTCTACTGCATCTTTAGATTTGACAAATTCACCTGTAAACCCAGCAACCATAGAGTCACCAGCCCCGACTGAATTTTTGACTGTTCCCTTGATTGGTTTTGCGAAGTAAGCTCCCTCAGATGTGACAAGAAGAGCACCATCACCTGCCATAGAGATAATGACGTTTTGAGCACCTTTAGTCAGCAATTCTCGAGCATATTCCTCGATTTCATCCAAACTTTCGAGTTTCACTCCAAAGATAGCTCCAAGCTCGTGATTGTTTGGTTTAACCAAAAGTGGCTGGTAGTCCAAACTATCAATCAAGGTCTGTCCTTCAAAGTCACAAACCACTTGCGCACCAGTCTGGCGTGTCAACGCAATCAAATCCTTATAGATAACATTGCCCAGATTCTTAGCACTCGAACCCGCAAACACAACCGTATCTTCTGCTGTCAGACTAGATAAAATAGCTTTCAATTCTTCTAGCTGAGCTGGTTCCACATTTGGACCCGTTCCGTTGATTTCTGTTTCTTGGTCTGCTTTGATTTTAACATTGATACGAGTATCTTCTGCTACTTGGACAAAACGAGTTTCGATTTCCTCTTCTGTAAGGGTATCTGTAATAAATTTACCAGTAAAACCTCCAATGAATCCAGTCGCTGTATTAGGAATGTCCAAGCGTTTCAAAACACGACTGACATTGATTCCTTTCCCACCAGCAAACTTATCATCACTGTCCATACGATTGACACTACCGACTTGGACTTGGTCCAAGCGCACGATATAGTCAATGGATGGATTGAGTGTGACTGTATAAATCATACTTCTATTACCTCCGTTTTCTCCTTAATAGCCTGCAAGAGCTCATGCCCTTGACTTGTGATGACAATAGCGCGTTTGAGTGGTGCTACCTTAGCAAAGCAAGTTTGACCAATCTTTGACGAATCCACCAAGACATAAGTCTGTTTGGCATTCTCCAAAATAGCACGTTTCACAGCTCCTTCCTCCATATCTGGAGTCGTATAATAGCCATCGTCCACACCATTCATCCCGATAAAAGCACGGTCAAAGTGCAATTGGTTAATCTGGTTAAGAGCAACACCACCGATACATGCATCTGTTGCCATCTTGACACTCCCTCCAACCATGACAGTTGGAATCTGTTTTTCAACCAACTGAACCGCATGATGGATGGAGTTGGTCACAACTGTGATATTCTTATTAACCAATTCCTTGATTAAAAAAGCAGTTGTCGTTCCAGCATCAATAAAGATAACATCTTGTTCCTTGATAAGAGAGGCTGCTTTCTGAGCCAGTAGCTTCTTCTCTTGAAGGTTTTTGACAGATTTTTCTTGGATGGTTTCTTCTTCCTGCAAGGAGTGAGGCAATTCTGCTCCACCATGCACACGGCGTAGTTTGTTTTCAGCCTCCAACTCGTCCAAATCTCTTCGTACTGTCGATTCTGATGTTTCTAATAGACTAACCAATTTTTCTAGGGAAACTACATGATGTTGATTTAACTCCTCTAAAATCAGTTGCTTCCGCTCAGTTTTTAACACCAAATCACCTCCTGTTATCGTTTACACTAATTATTCTAGCACAATTTCCGGCAAAGTCAAGCATTTTTTGTCATTTTCCTTCAAAAACTATCATTTTTGCCAATTCTGGAATTTTTATTGCAAGATGAAGCGCTTTATGGTAGACTATTTTAGTAAGCATTGGAAGATTACTCAAGAGGCTTAAGAGGCCGTGTTGGAAACGCGGTAGGCGTGTAACAGCGTGCGTGGGTTCGAATCCCATGTCTTCCGTAGAAAAGAAAAATTATTTTGGGGATACGACAAAAATGTTGTATCCTTTGTTGTATCCTTTTTTTACAAAAGACTGCCAAGGAATACCAAAGGCAAAAATAAAAAACGTTGATTTAACAACGTTTTTCCAAGGTTGGTGAAAGAATAATGGAGCCGGTGGGAGTCGAACCCACGTCCAAACACCTGCCAACATATTTGTCTACAACCATAGGTTATGTATTGTTTTAACAGTCCCTCGACACATAACTCAAGCCTAGGAACTGCGAGTCTATTAATCTCTTATCAAACCACTAGACAAGGCTTGATCGTATCTCGCTAATCATAAGACCTGTCATTGAACACGAGCAATCCAAATCGGGTCACGCCTGCTGGTTTTTAGGCAGCTAAAGCGTAAGAAGTATTATTTTTTGCAGTTATATTTAACTGAGCGTTTACGTCGCCACACGGGTTGCAAAATATGCCTCATAATGCCTGTCGAATCCGTAACGACCCCAAAAGACGATAGAACCATTATAACCTATCTTCATAAAAAATGCAAAATCAAGCCGTTTCTTTAGAAAAGATACTCTTTTAAGGCTTCCGATAAGGCTTGATAACCAGCTACACTTAGATGGAGGCCATCTGTTGTATAGTCTTTTTTGAGTTGTCCTTCTGAATCTGCCAAACTATCATAAATCGACACAAAATCTACCTGCATATAGGCGGATGCTAGAGTTTCATAGGCTTGATTCCATTCTCTAATCTTTTCATTGGTTCGGATATAAACAGTCTGCTTGTATTTCTCTCCCTCATTGACTGGCAAAATGGAAAGGAGCTTTATTTGTGACAACGGATAATCTCGGGCAATCGATTGAATCACACCTTCAAGATTATCCAAGGCTTCATTCATAGGAACATCTTTTCCGATATCATTTGTCCCAATTAAGAAAACAATTTGATCCACCGCATCACCATAAAGATGGGCATCAAGATTCTCTAGCAAAAGTCCCGTCTGGTAGCCTCGGATGCCACGATTGACAATCGTCTTTGCAGTCCCAAACAACTCTTGCAAAGGGTAATACTCCACTATCGAATCACCAATAAAGATGATATCTGGCTCTAGAACAGATACTTGATTCAATTCACGATACTTGGTTTGAATCTTCTCCTGCTCCTTTAAGAGCCAATTTTCTAATAACTGTACTGCCACCTTATTCCTCTTTCTCTAACCAATTTTCTAGGACCTGATAAACGCCCCCCTGACTGTTCGCTGGAGCTAGGTCAGTTGCAACTGCCTTGGCTTCATCATCTGCATTTTCCATCGCATAGGCAATCCCAGCCATCTCCAACATCTCAACATCATTTTCGCTATCACCAAAAGCCATGATTTGTTCCGATTGCAAATTCCAGCGCTTGAGTAATTCTTCCAATCCCCAAGCCTTGTGAACACCAGCCTGTAGGATATCGATACAACCATAACCGCTAGAAACAGCTCTTATATGACCATTAAAGAGGTCATTGATTTCCTGCAAAACGGAACTAGAGCGTTCCTCTCCAACGACCATACTCATCTTTAGCACTCCACCAAAAAGGTCTGATTGAAAATCTTCTACAAAATTCATTCGTTGATAGAGTCTTTCAATCATCTCTGGAGTCATAAATTTATCAAGTCCTGTAAAAACAGTTCCTTTCTTGACAAAACCACCATTCATACCAGTTACGACGAACTGATCTCGGCACTCTCTCCCCTTAAAATGAACTAAAGCCTTGTCAACCATAGCATCATCCCAGGTCTGCGCTTGAATCAGTTCATTGTTTTCAAAAATTCGCGCCCCATTGGCAACTACTAGGACCACTCGTTCAGCCAAGTGTCCCAATAGTTCTCTCATACGATGGATTTCATTCCCCGTCGCAATGACAAAACGGATATCCCTTTGATCCAGCTGATCTAAAATCTTTTCCAAGCGGGGCAGATCCAGCTGCCCCCTCGGATCCAGCAAAGTTCCATCCATATCCGTCGCAATAATCTTAATCGTCATTTTACTTCCTCTGGATTCAAGCTAGTCCCACTTCAACCCTACATGTTCATTCATTTCTTTATAGGCCGTGTCAATTCGTTCCTTGGTCGCCTCGTCCAACTGATCACGGTGACTCCCCCCCTCGATGAAGTCCTCTAGGATATAGGTTTGGTAATGATATAAGGGATATCCTTCTGGTGAAAAAGTTCCCTTTGGTGTTCGATTGACCCAAGTAGGATGAGCTTTAGCTGTTTCAATAGTTGTTTTTCCATCTTTTTTCTTGACAGTTACATCCATAAGAACACCACGCTCAGTCCACTTCGCATTGTCTACACCAGTCATTGTTTCAATTCGCTGATTGGAAATAAAGTTCCCCATTGAATAGATGATCAGTTTTTTATCACCATCTTTTTCAACCGTTTCAGCAGGTTCAACTACGTGAGGATGCCCTCCAAAGATAATATCAGCTCCCCAGTCAATCATCTTGTGGTACAGTGTTTTCTGTTCCTCCGTCGGTTCTAGCTGGTACTCAATTCCCATCTGAGGCATGATGACAGTAATATCCGCTTCCTTCTCAGCACGCTCGATTTCTGCCTTCATCTTATCTTCATTCAGATCAGAAAGATAGCGATTATAGTCCTCTTGGGAAATGGATTGTTCAATACCGTTAAAGCCATAGGAATAGGCTAAGAGAGCTACCTTGATACCATTGACCTCCTTGATAACAATAGGAGACTTGTCCCGTGGTTCCTTAGTGTAGACTCCGATGGGTGTCATTCCAGCCTTTTCAATAGCTTGAGCTGTCGAAACCACTCCCTCTATCTGAGAATCCAAGATGTGATTGTGAGCCAAGTCTAGAACTTGGTAGCCTGCATCCTTGATAGCATCCATTACTTGAACAGGAGCATTAAATAAAGGATAGCCAGCTAGATAATGATCTTTATTAATGGTCCCTTCAAAATCACCTATAGCCAAATCTGCCTGCTTAAGCCACGGAGTTACGTATTCAAAATTCTCATGAAAATCATAGCTGCCATCTTCCTTTTTAGCTGACATATAGATAATATCATGGTAAAGTAAATCTCCATGGGCCATGATACGGGCTGTCGTTTCGCCAGATTCATTTTCCTTGGACTGACTAGACGCCATAGTCTGACTGCTAGGACTTGTTCCCTTGTTACCTTGTACTGCTTGGACCAACAAGCTCACTCCCATGGACAAGGCAACTGCAAGCAATAACACAATAATAAACTGGGCATTGGTCCAAGATTTATAATTCCGAAAAAAATCAACACAAGTCTTCCACACCTCATAAAGAGAATCATGAGACCGTCTATCTTGCCGCTTTTCCATCTTTATTCCCCCTTTGCTTTTTGATGCAAGTCTTTTCTTTTATTATACCACAGACAAAGGGGGAATATCGTTTATTATATTATTTTTTAGGAACTTCTGTGACTTTCTTTCTCGCCTATTTTGTGTTATCATGTAGAGGTAATGAAAGGAGAGAAAATGTCTGCTATAGAACGTATTACAAAAGCTGCTCATTTGATTGATATGAACGATATTATCCGCGAGGGGAATCCAACTCTACGCGCAGTTGCTGAGGAGGTCACTTTCCCACTGTCTGACCAGGAAATCATCCTTGGCGAAAAGATGATGCAATTCCTCAAACATTCTCAGGATCCTGTTATGGCTGAAAAGATGGGCTTGCGTGGTGGTGTTGGACTTGCTGCTCCCCAGCTTGATATCTCAAAACGCATAATTGCCGTCTTGGTCCCAAATATTGTAGAAGAAGGTGAAGCTCCACAGGAAGCCTACGATTTGCAAGCCATTATGTACAATCCGAAAATCGTATCCCACTCTGTTCAGGACGCTGCTCTTGGCGAAGGAGAAGGTTGCCTGTCTGTTGATCGTGTAGTTCCGGGCTATGTCGTTCGTCATGCTCGTGTAACGATTGACTATTTTGATAAGGATGGAGAAAAACACCGCCTCAAACTCAAAGGCTACAACTCAATCGTTGTCCAACACGAAATTGATCATCTAAACGGAATCATGTTTTATGATCGTATCAATGAAAAAGACCCATTTGCTGTTAAAGATGGACTCCTCATCCTCGAATAAAGAAAATCCCGTTGCAAGACGGGGTTTTGTGTTATAATAGAGGCATGAAAACAAATGATATTGTCTATGGCGTCCACGCCGTTACAGAAGCCCTCCTTGCAAACACAGGGAATAAACTCTACCTCCAAGATGATCTCCGAGGTAAGAATGTTGAGAAAGTCAAGGAACTGGCTGCTGAGAAAAAGGTCTCCATCTCTTGGACTTCAAAAAAATCCCTCTCTGAAATGACCGAAGGCGCTGTCCACCAAGGTTTTGTTCTACGAGTGTCCAAATTTGCCTATAGCGAGCTAGATCATATTCTTGCCAAAACACGCCAAGAAGAAAATCCTTTGCTATTGATTCTGGACGGGTTAACTGACCCCCATAATCTAGGTTCTATCTTGCGAACAGCCGATGCGACCAATGTTTCAGGTGTCATCATTCCCAAGCACCGTGCTGTCGGAGTGACTCCTGTCGTTGCCAAAACGGCCACAGGTGCTATTGAGCATGTACCGATTGCCCGAGTGACCAACCTCAGTCAAACCCTAGACAAACTCAAGGATGAAGGCTTCTGGACCTTTGGAACGGATATGAACGGTACCCCTTGCCACAAGTGGAATACAAAAGGGAAAATCGCCCTCATCATCGGAAATGAAGGAAAAGGCATCTCCAGCAACATCAAAAAACAGGTCGATGAAATGATTACCATTCCTATGAATGGACATGTTCAAAGCCTCAATGCTAGTGTTGCCGCAGCCATTCTCATGTACGAAGTTTTCCGAAACAGACTATAAAAAAGTTTCCAATCACTTGATTGGAAACTTTTTTGCTTAACTATGTTCTGTGATAAATTTATAGGCTTCTTGACCAGCGATAGCCCCATCCCCAACTGCTGTTGTTACTTGGCGAAGGTCTTTCTGGCGAACATCTCCAACCGCAAAGATACCTTCAACGGCTGTCTTCATGTGGTTATCTGTTACAATCCAGCCTGACTGGTCTTGAATATTCAATTCTTTAACAAAATCGCTAACAGGATCCAAACCAACATAGATAAAGACACCTCCAAAGGCTTGCTCTGTTACTTGACCTGTTTTCACATTTTCAAATACGACAGATTCTACTCGGTTTTCACCCTTGATTTCCTTAACTACAGAGTCCCAGATAAAGTTGACTTTCTCATTTGCAAAAGCACGGTCTTGCAAGACCTTTTGAGCACGAAGTTGGTCACGACGGTGAACGATAGTAACAGTCTTGGCAAAGCGAGTCAAGAAGAGAGCTTCTTCTACCGCTGAATCTCCACCACCGACTACGAGCAAGTCTTGGTCACGGAAGAAAGCTCCATCACAGACTGCGCAGTAAGAAACACCACGACTATTCAGTTCTTCTTCTCCGGGAACACCCAAGAGACGGTGTTTTGACCCAGTTGCCACGATGACAGTACGGGTTTCGTAAACTTGATCATCAGTGATTACCTTCTTATAGTCCCCCTGGTCTTCAATATTTTCAACATAGCCATAAAGATGCTCCACTCCAAGGTTTTCAAGTGGTTCAAACATTTTTTCAGCCAATTCAGGGCCACTGATGTTGGCATAACCTGGATAGTTTTCAATATCAGATGTGTTATTCATTTGCCCGCCTGGCAGACCACCTTCAATCAAAGCCACTTTCAGATTGCTGCGAGCGGCATATAAGGCAGCGGTCATTCCCGCAGGTCCAGCACCGACAATAATCGTATCGTACATTTCGATTCCTTCTTTCTTGTTGTAACTATCTTTATTCTAACTGTTTAAAGTTTATTTAGCAAGCATTATGCTCTGAAAACTAAAATGAGACTCATGACGGCAAAGGATAATACTGGAATAACTAAAACCCCAATCATGATCATATCATAGAGATGGGCTTGACGGGCCTTGGCTGTCTTGTCCACGCCAGACATAGCTCGCAATCCAATCCAAATCCCTAAAAAAATCACGACGAGAATGGTCGTTAAGATCAAACTCTCGAAATATAAAGAAAACAGTTGCAGTAGCATGATCTCTCTCGTTTCTATCTTTTTTAAAGAGTAAACTCAGCTAGTCCAACTAACTGAGTTTTCCTTTTTCTATTATATCAAATATAAGTTCGTTTGTAACTAGCAAAGAATTCTTTTGTCCGTTCTTCTTTCGGATGATTGATGATTTCATCCGGTGTGCCTGACTCGATAATTTTCCCTTTATCTAGGAACAAAATCTTATCTGCCACTTGGGCTACAAAAGACATATCGTGACTAACCAAGATCATGGTCTGACCAGATTTAGCGGCATCTGCAATAGACTTTTCTACCTCACCGACCAATTCTGGGTCCAGTGCCGACGTTGGTTCATCCAAAAGCAAGACATCTGGTTTCATAGCCAGGGCGCGCGCCAGAGCAACCCGTTGCTTTTGTCCGCCTGACAGATGGCGAGGGTAATGTTGCTCCTTATCAGAAAGACCGACCTTAGCCAACTCTTCCTTGGCGATTTTTGTTGCTTCCTCATCTGATAATTTCTTAACAACAACCAAGCCTTCCTTGACATTGTCAAGGGCTGTTCGGCGTTCAAACAAATTGAACTGTTGAAAAACCATGGACAACTTGCGACGAAGGGTCAAAATCTCCTCTTGGCTAATCTGAGAAAAATCAACTGTAAAATCGTCAATCTGGATGGATCCGCTATCTGGTGTTTCAAGATAGTTCAAACTACGAAGAAAGGTTGATTTCCCTGCTCCAGATGAACCAATCAAAGCCACTACTTCTCCCTTTTGGATATCCAAGTCCAGATGATCCAAGACAGTCTGACCTGAAAAGGATTTGCTTAAATTCGAAATCTTAATCATTAACGAAGGTCTCCTTTCACATCTGTAGACACTGTGTCTGGGGCTGAAATAGCCATTTTCTTTTCAATGAAACGACCGAGGCTTTCAATTCCGATATTGACCACCCAATAAACGAGAGCAACAGAGATAAACCGTTCAAAATAGCGATAATCAGCTCCACCTAAAATCTGAGCCTGAGCAAAAACTTCGACAACACCCGCACTAAAGGCTAGAGAAGTTCCCTTGGTCAAACCGATGAGGGAATTGATCAAGGTTGGAGTAGCTACCACCGCTGCATTAGGAATAATCACACGATGATAAACTTGCGCTCGCGTCATACCCAAACTGCGTGCCGCCTCAATTTCACCTGGATTAACAGAAAGGATGGCTGCACGAATCGTTTCACTTGCATAAGCCGCCTCATTAAAAGCAAAGGCCACAATCGCAAAAAACGCCGCTGGAATCGCATTGATATTAAAACCAGTTCCCCATTGTTGATTGAGTGCTTTCAGAGCAAGTGGAATCCCGTAGTAGGTCAACATGAGCTGAACCAAAATCGGTGTCCCTTTTAAAAAGCTAACGAAAAAGGCCTGCAAGGGATATAGAATCTTAACACGATTGATTTTAACAATGGCGAAAACCAAGGCCAGCACCAAGCCAAAAATCGCACCTCCAAACGTCAACATCAAGGTTGTAGGCAGTTGTTGGACAATCCTTGGAATTCCATCAAAAACCGAACGCAAACTAAAGAGCTTACCATCCGGAATGAGCTGCATCAAACTTTGGTACCAATCTGATGCTAAAAATGTTGTAACAGTCATAAAAACATCCTCTCCTGATAATGATTCATTCTATCATACTTCTGCTCGCAAGCAAATTATTTGCTACGGGCTGATCAGACTTTGTCTATCTTCTAGTTTATCACACTTTAAAACAGGGAGGCTATATATTTTACCTATCAAGGAGATAGATAAAAACTATCTCAAACCTAAGTCCTCATAGGTTTTTCTATAGCCGATTTGTTTAACAGCACCATTCTCCACCAAAATTGGACGTTTCAATAACATACCATCACTCGCTAGAAGCTTGGCTGCTTCTTGTTTTGACAAACTTCCCACCTTATCTTTTAGGCCCAGTTCGCGGTATTTAATCCCGCTAGTATTGAAAAATTGTTTCACTTCAAAACCGGAAGTTTCCAACCACTTCAAAATCACGTCTTCACTTGGTGTTTCTTCTACGATGTGGACATCTTTGTAGTCCACACCAAGTTTATCCAATTCATTTTTTGCTTTCTTACAAGTTGAACATTTTGGGTATTCGATAAATTCTAACATGTGTTTCACTTTCTATTGTTTATATCTTTAAAATCTGTACCTTCATGTTGCAAGAGCCAGGCTTTCCTTTCGACTCCCGATGCATAGCCTGTCAGACGCTTGCCTGACCCCAGCACACGATGACAGGGTACGAGGATGGACCAAGGATTGCGCCCCACTGCTCCGCCAATCGCTTGGGCAGAAGCTACTTGCAGATGTTGAGCTATTTGTCCGTAAGTCACTGTTTGACCATAAGGAATGGCCTGTAAGTAGGTCCAAACTCGCTTTTCAAAATCCGTCCCAATAGGAGCCAAGGGCAAGAGAGACAAGTCTTGAACTCTTCCATCGAAATAAGCATCTAAATAGGAAATAACCTGGTCAAGGACAGGATGCCCCTTAACGATTTCCATCCTATCCGTATTGATACCTCTCTCAAAATGAGTTTGGTCCTGCACCCAAATTCCATACAGATATTGCTCGTCAGCAACTAAGGATAAGGTTCCAATTGGCGACGGGTAAAGCATTTTTGCGTACTTTTTCTGCTTCATTTTTTTAATTTCTGATAGGCCAAACGTTCCCCATCAACTGGAACTTTTCCGACCTGACTAAATCCAAGTTTTTCAAAGATATGCTGCATGGTCTTGTTTTCTGCATGCGTATCTGAGCGAAAATCCAGGTAATCAAATCCTTCAATCAAGCCTTCTAGGAAAGTCTGAGCAACTCCCTGCCCTTGGACATCTGCTGCCACAGCGATACGGTGAAAGACCAGGTATTCTGATTCTCCTCCTTGCCAACTTCCTTCATAAATGGCTTCATAGGATTTCTCTGGGCTCTTGGTCACAGCAGCATAGGCTAGTAGTTCTCCTTCTTCCAAGGCCACATAGGCTTGGCCTGAGATGATATCATCAATAATGATATCTGCATTTGGATAGCCATTTTGCCACTGGTCACTACCAGACTCAGCTAAGCACTTTTTGGCATCCTCCATCACCTGCATAATCGCATCCACTTCGTTTGGAAAAGCTAAACGAATCTCCATCTTTTCCCCTCATTTCTAACTATTTTCTCTCATCATAGCATAATTTAAAGCTTTCTACAAGCAGTTGAAACTTGACTTTTTTTTTTATTATTTTATAATCTAGTTATTAAAACTAGATAAAAAGGAGTTGGAAATGAATTCTAACTTTTCCTACCCAAAATGGGAAGACATTCCAAACATTGACCTCTATCTGGATCAGGTTTTGCTTTATGTCAATCAAGTCTGTGCCCCTATCTCTCCAGATAAGGACAAGGGACTAACAGCATCCATGGTCAATAACTATGTCAAACATGGTTACCTGACAAAGCCAGACAAGAAAAAATACCAACGCAAACAGATTGCCCGGTTGATTGCCATCACTACTCTCAAGTCTGTCTTTTCGATCCAAGAAATCGCTCAGACACTTAATACTCTACAAACTCAAGCGAGCTCAGACCAGCTCTACGATGCTTTTGTGGACTACATGAACTATGGGATTGATCCAGAAAATCCTATTATCCAAACCAGCTGTCAAACGGTTAAACTCTATCATCAAACTCTAGACTTAATCCTTATCAAAGAAGAGGAGGAAATCCAATGAACACCAGCCTAAAGCTCAGTAAAAAACTCAGTTTTGGAGAGGAGATTGCTAATAGCGTGACCCATGCTGTAGGTGCCGTTATCATGCTCATCCTACTCCCTATTTCATCCACCTATAGTTATGAAGCACATGGATTTTTATCATCTTTTGGTGTTTCCATCTTTGTTATCAGTCTCTTTCTCATGTTCCTCTCGTCAACCATTTACCACTCTATGGCCTATGGTTCGACCCACAAATACGTCTTACGAATCATCGACCATTCTATGATTTACGTAGCTATCGCAGGCTCTTATACGCCGGTCGTCTTGACTTTGATGAATAACTGGTTTGGCTATTTGATCATTGCCATTCAGTGGGGAACGACCATCTTTGGCATCCTCTATAAAATCTTTGCTAAAAAGGTCAATGAGAAATTCAGCCTTGCCCTTTACCTGAT
>CAJPRB010000008.1:0-21659 GCA_905372925.1 uncultured Streptococcus sp. | reverse complement strand
CCTCACGTCCAACGACAGCCTCGAGACCCGCCGCAGCAGTTGCGATTAAATTAAATTCTTTTTTCATTTTACAGTCTTGTAAGACCTTTCTTTTGTACACTTTAAAAAATGAGGTTGAGAAAGATTTCTCAGCCCCAACCTATATGCAATTTTCTATAAGCCATGTTTTGTTCCAGAAGTGACTAGGACCACTTCCTTCGATAATCATCTGTCTACCACTAACAGCATGAAGCTGCTAGCAGTCAGAGTACTACGTTCGTTTCCGTGCACTCCATGCCCCGACCAAAATTTGGGTTGCTAGCTTGAGGGGTTTACCGCGTTCCACTCTCTCTGTTTCCAGAAAGACTCCGTCACTGTGGCACTTTCAAGCCTACTCTGACCTATCCAAAGACTTAGCCATTTCGACTGCCGTAACGATCTCTCGTCCCTAGGCTTATGGTTTCGCCTAGCACAAACACTACAGGCATCACAGCCTGTGCTAGCATGGACTTTCCTCATGAAAAGGGATTCTCTTCACGCGATTATCCAAAAATTGCATCTAATAGACACCTAATTATAACTCAGAATTGTCTACGATTTGCTTACCGAATACTTCTTTTTCAAGTCGATTCAATCGTTTCAAAATATCAAAATTTGTCATTGGAGTAGAACTTGTTACTTCGATAGAACTTTGTTGAGTAGAACTTGCCTGTGGCTTGTTAGACAATTCCTCCTTCAAATCAGCAATCTCCTGACGAAGAGATTTGACCAAAGCTGCGTAAGTCTCATAATCCTTGATCACATCATCTAGGAACTCGTCTACCTCTGCTTTACTATATCCGCGAACTTCACGTCCAAACTCTTGTTCAAAAATATCCTTTGCTGAAAAAATAATACTTGCCATTTCTCTCTCCATTCTTGATTGCTATTCTTATTATATAAAAAAAGACAAACAAAAATCAAGGTCAAAGCCTCACTTTTCGGAAAAATTTTCCACTATTTCGTTCAGATCCTCAAATGTTAATCTTTTTGTAATATAGCCTCCTTGATTTTTCATCATCTGGTAAAAATACTGTAACTTGGTTTCATTTTCTTCGTCATAAAACAGGTAGCATCCATCCGTATTTTCCAGCAGAAATTTCTGATAATCACGTAGTTGCCCCTTGTGCTCATATTGTGGATAGGCATATTTGACAAAGTCAACCTGCTTAAACTCACTGAGTTTGATTTGATTGGCTTCATTCCAGTTACTACCATGGGTTTCAAAATCAAAAATCGTCGCCAGCTGAAAGCCATAGTCTGCTTGCATGTCTTTTGCCACTTGAAGCACCCAGTACTCAAAGCCCAAGGTCCCTGTAAAGACAAGCCAGGTCACCCCTTCTTCTGCTAGACGTTCTAGATCTCTCCGAATGGCTGTTTTGATAATATCAACGCGAATATCCTTGTCATTAAAGAGCCCAAGGTCGAAGGCTGAATAGCCTAAAATCAAGGCTGTTGTCATTTTTAACCCTTTCTTTGTAAATTTATGATATAATAGAGTGATGTTATTGTACCAATAAGGAGAATTATGGTCAACTATCCACATAAACTTTCATCACAGAAGAGACAAGCCCCACCGTCACAAACTAAAAATTTCGCAAATCGGGGAATGTCTTTTGAAAAGATGATCAACGCTACGAACGACTACTATTTGTCGCATGGGTTAGCAGTTATTCACAAGAAACCGACTCCCATCCAAATCGTACGTGTCGACTATCCCCAACGAAGTCGAGCCAAGATCGTTGAAGCTTACTTTAGACAGGCCTCAACGACTGACTATTCAGGAGTTTATGATGGATACTACATCGACTTTGAAGCAAAGGAAACCAGGCAAAAACATGCGATTCCGATGAAGAATTTTCATCTCCATCAGATCCAGCATATGGAACAAGTTCTTGCCCAGCAAGGAATCTGCTTTGTCCTCCTTCACTTTTCTTCTCAGCAAGAAACCTACTTATTGCCGGCCATTGATTTGATTCGTTTCTATCATCAAGATATGGGACAAAAGTCAATGCCACTTGGATATATTCGAGAAAATGGATATAGGATTGAGCCTGGTGCCTTTCCACAGATTCCCTATCTCGAAGTTATCAAAGAACATTTACTAGGTGGTAAAATAAGATGAACAAACAAACTTTCCTGCGAATAGTTAAGTATGTCAGTATCTGCCTCTTGACTGTATTTATCGCAGCTATTATACTAGGTGGAGGCCTTTTTCTCTACTATGTAAGCAAGGCTCCGGCTCTATCCGAAAGCAAACTAGTCGCTACAACGTCTAGTAAGATCTATGACAGCAAAAATGAACTTATCGCTGATCTGGGTTCTGAGCGCCGTGTCAATGCACAGGCTAATGAAATCCCTACGGAGCTGGTCAATGCAATTGTCTCTATTGAAGATCATCGTTTCTTCAGTCACCGAGGAGTAGATACAATTCGTATCCTAGGCGCTTCCTTACGAAACCTCCGTGGTGGGGGTGGTCTTCAAGGTGGTTCTACCTTGACACAGCAGTTAATCAAGCTGACCTATTTCTCTACGTCAACTTCTGATCAGACCCTTTCTCGTAAGGCACAGGAAGCCTGGTTAGCCTTTCAGCTAGAACAAAAAGCGACCAAACAAGAGATTCTAACTTACTACATCAATAAGGTCTATATGTCAAACGGTAACTACGGTATGCAAACTGCTGCCCAAAATTACTATGGCAAGGACCTCAAAGATTTGAGTATCCCGCAGTTGGCTCTCCTAGCCGGAATGCCCCAGGCTCCAAATCAATATGATCCCTATTCTCATCCAGAAGCGGCACAAGAACGTCGCGACCTTGTCCTCTCGGAAATGAAAAGTCAAGGCTACATTTCTGCTGAACAATACGAAATAGCCATCAATACTCCCATTACAGATGGACTTCAAAGTTTAAAATCTGCCAATAGCTATCCTCCGTATATGGACAATTATCTCAAAGAGGTAATCGACCAAGTCGAACAGGAAACTGGTTACAACCTTTTGACAACAGGGATGGAAGTTTATACCAATGTTGACCCAGCCGTTCAACAACGTCTCTGGGATATCTACAATACCGACGAATACGTTAATTATCCAGATGATGAGTTGCAAGTAGCTTCTACCATCGTTGATGTCACAAATGGAAAAGTGATTGCCCAGTTAGGCGCACGCCATCAATCTAGCAATGTTTCCTTCGGTATGAACCAAGCTGTCGAAACAAACCGCGACTGGGGTTCAACCATGAAACCCATCACAGATTACGCACCAGCTTTGGAGTACGATATCTATGATTCAACCGCTTCGGTTGTTCACGATGTACCATATAACTATCCTGGCACCAATACACCTGTCTACAACTGGGATAAGAGTTACTTTGGAAACATCACGTTGCAGTATGCTCTTCAACAATCACGGAACGTTACAGCTGTAGAAACCTTGAATAAAGTCGGTTTGGATAGAGCCAAGACCTTCCTAAATGGACTCGGTATTGACTACCCAGATATGCACTATGCCAACGCGATTTCAAGTAACACAACCGAATCTAACAAAAAGTATGGGGCAAGCAGTGAAAAAATGGCCGCAGCCTATGCTGCCTTTGCCAATGGCGGTATTTACCATAAGCCAATGTACATCAACAAAATCATCTTTAGTGATGGTAGTTCAAAAGAGTTTTCTGATTCAGGAACACGCGCTATGAAAGAAACAACCGCCTATATGATGACAGAGATGATGAAAACTGTCCTAACCTACGGGACAGGACGTGGAGCCTACCTATCATGGTTACCACAAGCTGGTAAGACTGGAACATCAAACTATACAGATGATGAAATCGAGAAATACATTAAGAACTCTGGTTATGTAGCTCCAGACGAAATGTTTGTCGGCTATACTCGTAAATACTCGATGGCTGTCTGGACCGGTTACTCTAACCGACTTACTCCAATCGTGGGTGATGGCTTCTACGTTGCTGCTAAGGTCTACCGTTCGATGATGACCTACCTCTCAACAGATGACCATCCAGGGGATTGGACCATGCCTGAAGGCCTTTACAGAAGCGGAGAATTTGTCTTTAAGAATGGAGCACGCAATACATGGGTCCCTTCACCATCTACACAACAAAGTTCGACATCTGAAAGTTCTAGCTCAACATCTGAGAGTTCGACTTCTCAGTCAAGTTCAACTACTCCAAGCACAAGTCAAACGCAGACGATTCCTCAACAATCAGGCACTGCACCTGCTGAGCAAAACCAACCAAGTCAAACACAACAATAAGCAAAATCCTGAGAATTTTACTTCTCAGGATTTTTATTCTTTATAGCTCAATAGTTTATCCCAAAAGCACCATAACTCTTTTGATAGTTTCTCTAACTATTGTAGAGGTTATGGTGCTGTCTTTTTCACTTTCTCTTGATGCTAAAATTTGTCAAAAACAAAGGTAATCAGATGCTATTCCTTTTTCCCTTTCGCAATAAAGAGAGCAGATAGGGCTAGACTTACGCCTGCAAGGAAGAGAGCTGTGTCAGATTTGCTTTCACCTGTTGCCGGAAGCTCCTTCTGATCATCATGTTTAACTTCTGGAGTCTTAGTATCAGCGAGTGGATTTAAGTTCAATTTGTACTCTGGTTTTTCAACTGTCGGTGCTGGTTGGTCTCCTGCTGTACCAAGTGGACCTGTGTACTCTGGTACTTCATGTACTGCTGCTTCTACCGCATTCACACCACCTGTAAACTCTAGTTTTTCAACTGTCGGTGCTGGTTGATCTCCTGCTGTACCAAGTGGACCTGTGTACTCTGGTACTTCATGTACTGCTGCTTCTACCGCGTTCACACCACCTGTAAAGTCTAGTTTCTCAACTATCGGTGCTGGCTGATCTCCTGCTGTACTAAGTGGGCCTGTGTACTCTGGTACTTCATGCACTGCTGCCTCAGCCGCATTCACACCACCTGTAAACTCTGGTTTCTCAACTGTCGGTGCCGCTTGGTCTCCGGCTGTTCCAAGTGGGCCTGTGTATTCTGGTACCTCATGCACTGCCGCTTCAACCGCATTGACACCACCTGTGAATTCAGGAACCTCCAGAACTGGTGGTTGCTCTTCACCCTTGCTTGATTGAACCGATTCTTCTGTTAATGCTTGATGGAAGCTTGCCAATTCATAAAACTCAGCCTTGCCACCTTCCCAGACTAATTTGACGTCTAGAAGAGAGCCACCATTTCGGATAGCGAAGGTTTGGAGACTAGATGTAATGGCACCGAGGTCTGTCCAGCTGTCTTGACCATCCTTGAGTGTTCTAGCAAGAACACGTGCCTTAGCTCCTTCAGGAAGACTGGAAACGAGACGAAGGTGGTTAGCATTGGTTGACTCAGATAAGTGATACACCAACTCTCCCTTCTCTTTTTCAGACTTATAGCTGGTCAAGACTTTGCCGTCTACAAGATTATTGTAAAGATTACCTTGGCTTTCTCCACTACTTCCTTCTACTGTTGGATCATTGATTGGTTTGACAAATTCGCCATCATTGATGACCAATTCTGTAAAGCCTACAAAACGAGCATCATAGTCTGCAGTATAGAGGACACGGAGATAGTTGGCTTTGACTGGTGTCGTCAATTCTCCTTCGATGTAGCGATTTCCTGGCATCTTAGAATCATGTGTCCAACCATCTGTCAGAGAATCATCGTGTTGGCTATTGGCCACACCATCTCCTACTGTCACAACATCTGTCCAAGTTTTACCGTCTTGGCTGACTTGGATCTTACCATCACGAAGGTAGTTTTGAGTTCCGTCTTGGATGTAGGCTCTAATCTTCTTGATAGTGCGTTCGCTACCAAGTTTCAAGGTCACGTGGCCATCTTTATGGGCGTAGTCTGAAAACTCAACGAAGTTGTTGTAAACACCGTCAAATAGTTGATCTAGGTTGTTCAGTTTACGAACATCATTGCTGCCGTATGTTGGATGAATGCCCATAGTTGTAGATTCTAGTTTGGTTGGTTGCACTTCTTTGGTTGTCACAAGGAGAGAAGTGGCTGTGACAGCTTGTTCCTGATCCGTTTTGTTGACCAGACGAACATAACGTACCAAGTGGGTTGCGACAGATTTGTCTGTCAACTGGCTGGCTGGTGTCCATTCTTGCGCATTTGCAGAGTACTCTAGGCTAAGAGCAGGGTTGGCTGAGCCTTGGAGCTGGATGCTCTTGATCTGATGGATACGATCAAGCTTCATACCTAGATAGCTATGAGCAGGGAGTTTGGTTCCAGCTGGAATTTGAAGCTCGTAACGTCCTAAACTATCCACTACCGGCGTTTCCTTCAAGGAGTCCACGTTGGTGTCTGTTAACTCACTATTTCCAGAACGTGTCTCAACAGAGAAGTCCTGAATACGCCACCAGAGGTCGAGTGCCTTGGTATTGCGTACTCGGATGTAACGAACATTGATAGCTCTGGTCACTTCCTTGATTTGCTCACCTGCCAAGCGATCGAGTTCCTGCCAAGTAGTACCGTCTGTAGAATACTCAAGCACACCTGCTGCAAGTTTATCACCCGTTCCTTGGCGAAGGCGTACTTTAGTGACTGACTTGACTTCACCGAGGTCAAGTTGTGCCCAGGCATCTACTGGAGTCGTATTGCTACCGTCAGCATTTGCCATCATGGCTTCTGTATTGTCCTTGCCATCAGTGATTTGACGGGCTGAGGTATTTAGTTTGTAAACTAAGTTTGAACTAAGACTCACTGTCGTTGCTTGTTGACTACGAGCTTTTTCAACTGGACGGTTGACTGCAATTTCCTGAACTGCAAACCAAGTGTTCTCGCGGTCTGCTGTCGCAATCATGCGAACTGCCTTGGCCTTGATATTGAGATTTTCAAACTTAAGAAGGGATTCATTTCCGACATAGCTTGGCTCTTTCAAGGTTACCCAGTTATCATTTTCATCTAGATACTGCACTTCTGCCTTACTAAAGGTATCACGTGGATTTGCCTGCGTTCCCATAGCAAAGGTCAAGGTGTGAATCGCTACTGGTTTGTTGAACTTCATACCAATATAATCACCTGTCTTGATGCTATTTGGTGATTTAATAATCGCATGAGTTGCCAAATCGCCGTCTGTCACTTCTGCCAAGCCTCCCTCTACACCTGTTCGATTGGTGATAAAGGTACTGATGATTTGGTCTGGATGCAAGACTTTTTGAACTTCAGACGCTAGAACTTCTTTCAAGGATAGGATAAATGGACGAATATGTTGAACACCCAATTCAGCCTTTTCCATATGGTCTACATAATGGAAGGTGTGAGTTTGAGACTGTTCGTACAATTTCAAACCTTTATAGTAGCTATCCCAAAGTTTGGCTGCATCGTTTGTAGCCATGGCTTCAGTTCCTGTAAGGAAGGCATCGAGAGCATTCATTTGATCGATTGCATTATCCAACCAATAGTGGATTTGGGCAACCATTTTTTTATCGCCTGATGCTTTATAGAGTTCAGCTGCTTCTTTAATCTTGGCAAATTCTGCTCGCAAGGCTGCACGTTCGGCAGTCACATCCTGACCTGCTTTGAGTTTGGTCATGAAGTCTGTTAATTTTGGAGCCAAGTCTACAGATTCTTCTAGTTTGACGACACGATTATCCATGTTTTGGTTGATCATGTGCTTACCAAGTTCGCGGAAGGCTGCTGATACCTTGCTATCTTCAAAATGACCATTTTCTACAAAGTTGAAGGCAATATCATTGATTTTCTTAGCTTCTTCTTCTGATTTCCACTGTTTCCATGAGTATTGAGCTCCTGAAAAGAGGGCTATCTTAGATGGTTCAGACTGTTGCATTGGGTTCAACATGATACCAGATAGCAAGCTTGGATCCACATTTGGATGAAGGAATTTCTCACCACCACCTAGAATCAAGTGTTGTTTAGAGTTATCTGTTACAGGCCAGTTAATCCAAAGTGAAACTGGGCGATAGGTCTTGCCTCCTGCGGATAGATTGTTCTTGAGAGTTGAAAGGAAGCTTTCAGAGACTTCACCCCAAATCTTACCACCCGTCAAGGTCATGGATGTTGAACTTGGGAGATTTTCATTGAGGGATTTCAACTCATCCTCACGTCCATTACCCCAATACTGGCCAGGAACAAAGATCATTTCTTTACGAAGACCGCTGTAAGTTCCCTGCATTTCAGTCAACCAATCCGTCATGTCTTTCATCAAGCGGTTGTAGCTATTGTAGCCTCCGACTGGGCTTGGAGCATCATCTGCAAGGATACCAAATTCGCGGACACCCACTTTCATCAACTGGGTAAATTTGGCCTTGATGGTTGCCAAATCTTCTTGGTAATGCGCTTCATTGCCAAAGCGGATGCGGTTGTTCATGAATGGATGGATAGTCCAGACATAGCGGGTTTTACTTTGATTTCCAACACGAGCAAGTTCACGAATTTCAGCTAGTTTTTCTTCTGGATAGAGTTCGCGCCATTTCTTGTTGTGGTATGGATCATCTTTTGGTGCAAAGAAGTATTGGTTCAATTTCAAATCGCCACCAAAACGCATGAGTTCTGCACGATCTGCGTTAGACCATGGGTTTCCATAGTAACCTTCGATGAAACCACGGTTCTTGAGCTCTGCGTAATCTTCTACTGTCACATTGCGAAGGACTGGAACTTGACTTTCCTTGAGCATGTGTTTCAAGGTTGTCAAACCATAGAAGACCGCATCTGTGTCTTTTCCGACGATGGAAATCGAATTATCCTTGATACTCAAGACATAGGCGTCGATCTTGTCAAAGAGGCCTGCTGAAACATTGGACAAGTTTTGCTCTGCTTGTGAACCTTGTCCATGCACTCCAAGATAGATATTGGTTGCGCCAGCGATTGCCGCCTTACCAGTTGTATAAGATACTTGATTGTCCTGCAAGACACTCTTCAAGCGATTACGAGTATAGATATCAAGTTGATCGCCCATGACCAGATTGACTTGCTTGCGAAGAGCTGTGACACCTTCTCCATAAGTCACTTTTTGTGGAGTTGGGAAGACCTTGTACTCTTTCTTGAGATAGTCTGCGCTCTTGCTGGCAGCCGCAATGCTGTCTTCGCTAGCTGGTTTACTTGCAGTGAATTGATCTGCCAATTCAACTGTTCCATCACCAGTTTGGTCTACTTTTGGTTTTTCAGGTGTAGTTGGTTTTTCTGGTTGACTTGGTGCAGGCGTTTCTTGCTCTTCTTTGACAGGTTTCAATAGATGAACTTCGGCTGCACTTGCAAAGCCACCAACGCCTTCCAATACTTTCAACTCAATCTTGTTGGTATCTACTGCCGCAAAGTTGACTGTTTTTTCTTGGGCGTTGTTGTCCCAGCTTCCTTCTGAAACCTTGACCATTTGGCCATCTTTTTGTGCGTAGATTTCGTAGCGCGTCACGACACCATTTCCACCACCTGGACGTGGGAGATACGTCAAGCCATTGACTTTTTCTGCTTCTTTCAAGGTCATAGTAAGGGTGTATGGTGCAGTGTCACCAGTCCATTTAGTATGCCAGAAGGTATTTGGATCACTGTCAAAGGCCTTTTCAACAGCGCCTTCAGTCGCGTTTCCTGGAAGTTGCTGACTGCTTGCGGTTGCAGTAATCTTATCATTTGAAATCAAGCGAGGGTTTACAAATGCTTTGTCTGACAACTCTGCACTATGCAAGATTCCTTTGAAACCACCGATACTTTCAAGCGGTAGTACCAAACTATTGTGGGCAAAGCGAGGATGGGCTGGATTTGCGATACGCTCAATCTTTTCACCATCCACATAGACTTCTGTAGATTGTGGTTTGGTCACGATAGAGATTTGATAACGTTTGTTCTTTTCAAGTTTTTTATTGAATTGAATATGGAACTGTTCAAATTGATAAGCAAGGTAGCCATCTTTATCAGCTAGATAGATACGGTTGTCCCCACTTGTTGAGAAGGTTTGTTCACCGTCTCCAGTGACAGTCACATCAAACTTCAAGACGTGACTTGGACCAACATCACCAGGCAAACCTTCGATACTGCTGTCTTTCTCAAAAGCCAATCCTTGCTCGCTTGTCTTCACCTTCTTGCTTGCATAGTTCTTGACTGTTTCAGGATTGATGGTAAACAAGTCGCTTTGATCAATCTCTTTATCAGGATTTGACTGTGGCGCATAAGGGCTGGTTGGCAATGTGCGTTCTGCAAAGGTCGCAGCTGCACGGTCAGAGCCCCAGGTGCGTTCTGCAGTGGTTTGCATGCTCTTGAAGAAGCGTTTAAAGATGTCATAAGAGGTCAAACCTGTCTCATGAAGGTCGATATTGTCATTCCAAACTGCGTGCCCACCACCAATAATACTTGGATGAGAAGCTTCTAGTAGTGGACCACGACCAGTTCTGAAATCATTTGGTGTCCAACTATTATATTGAGTTTCATAGTTAGCATAATCACCATAACCAGCTTGGCGATTATCTCCACTTGGGACACTATAAGTCGGCACATCTGTGATGTTGATAATCTTAGCTCCCTGAGCAATGGCTTCATTTGGTCGTTGCCAGCTAATACTCCAGATATCAACTTCTACTCCGTTCCAATCAACAGGAGTGCTCCCTCGTTTCGTACTGAGAGAGCCCCAGATACGAGGGGTATAGCCTTTTCCTTTAATGTATTTGATAAGGTCATTGACATAGCGACGATAGCTTTCTCTGCTGCCATAGTATTCATCCGTTCCGATATGAACAGTTGACACCCCATGAAGTGGTGCATCTGGACCATCGAGGAGTTTGTCATAGACGGATTTGACAAAAGCCAGCGTTTCATCGTACTTGTTATCCAAGTCTAGCATAGCAACTCGTTCGACATTGTGCTTGCCTGCGTAATCACTAAGACTTCCTTGATACATGAGATCTGGACGAACCTTGACAAATGACAGAGCATGTCCTGGTGTATCAATTTCCGGAACAAGATTGATATGCAATTCTTTGGCTAGCTGGATCAAGGATTGCATTTGTTCTTTGGTATAGTGTTGGTCTGAAGTTAACTTTTGCCCATTTTCGCCAACAACGTCTGTTTCTAAACGGAATCCAGTCTTAGCGTGTTCAAGAACATACTTGAGTTCCTCTTCTTTAGAAAGATTTTTCCCTGCTAGGTGTTCTTTTAGGAAGATATAGTTATCATTCAAGTGCATCTGCAAGTCATTCATCTTGTAGTAAGCCATGTTACGCATGATGTCCACTACTGTATCATAAGGAACAAACTTACGACCTGTATCAAGCATAAAGCCACGATGACTGAAACTTGGGAAATCACGAATTTCCCCATTTTGTAGGCCTGTTTCTCCCATTTGAAGAAGAGTACGAGTAGCGTAAAAGGCTCCTGTGTTTGTGGCAGCTTCGATGGTAATCACATCATCTTGGATAGTGATGCCGTAGCCTTCCTTACCGTAACCCTTGTTTTCAACTTTTTTAAATTCGATTCGTTTTTGAGCTTGCTTGTTACCTGTTGCTAGTTCCAATCCACGACTAGCAAGGTCTGTTTGATAAGATGATGCCGCTTGGTCAAATCCAGAATCACCAACTGAAATAACAGTATCAGCTGTAATCGAAGATTGGCCTTCACGACCATACCATTGTTGGACCGCTGGTGCAACTTTTGGTTTCACACCCACGCCTTCGTCCTGATGTAGCCCCTTGACGACAACTTCAAATTCTTTAGTAAAAGTATGGCTGTCTTTGATTTGTTGTACCATGACCTTGACACGTTGATCTGTCAGAGGTTGGTAGATGCGATTTTGAAGGTCAATCACACCCTGCTTGTTACTGCCAATCAGACTAACCTGACCCGGCAAACTTGGTAGGACAAGAGACTTGCCATCTTCAGCCACATCCAACTGGTTAACTTGGCGGATATCCGTTACCTTACTATGGTCCGGAACGTTTGAATAAGCTCGAATTTCTTGGATTCCAACATTTCTCCAGCCCATTGTTCCCGCTTGATAATCATTGACCTCAAGTTTGAGATACTTAGCTTTGATACTCTCAGCTAGGTCTACTTTCTCATCTAAAACAGGATCTCCAGTCTTGGTATGCGCTAGTTTCCATTGTTTTTCTCCATTAGCGCCCACGTCTTCTTGACCTGCGTAGTAGAGACTCCAAGATTTGATATTTGGGTCATTTTGCCCATTGCGAAGACGACGATCCCAGTCAATTTCTACATGTTTGATCAAGGTAGTCTTTGGCAGAGTTAGTTCAAAAGTTGGTTTTGGTACATCTTTGTCTGTAGCCCAACGAGTATTGTCATCTCCATCAATAGCCTTATCTGCAGTAAAGTTAGTTCCAGTCTCATGGTTGCTCGCCTGGACAGTAGCGCCTTCGAGGTGGTTGACATCTTCTCTATCTTCGATTTGCTTTTCAGCAGGTTTTGTTGCGGGTGTAGTGGTTTCCGCAGGTTGATTATCCGCCTTTGGTGTTTCAACCGGTTTCGGCGTTTCTGCTGGCTTGGGACTTGCAGGACTTGTCTCTGGTTTTGCCTCTGCACTTGCTGCAGGTTTTGTTCCTTCTTCGGTTGCCTGGCTACCCTCTTGATTTCCTTCTGTTGCAGCTTCTGCATCCGCCTTTTCAAGCGCAGCTGCTAAATCATCTGGTAACTTATCCAGAGCTTGAACATGAGTGATACTTCCCTCTGTCTCTGAAGGCGCTGCTGTTTCTGCTGCCTGAACCATATTGGCTCCAAAGATACTAGCACCAATCATAACTGAGGCTGCACCAATTGCAAATTTGCGGATACTATAATGACAGCGTTTCTCAAAAAAGTGTTTGTCCATATTTCTCCTATTTCCTTTCATCCGCCTACGCTAGTAAGCGTTATCATTTCTCCTTTTAAAAAGGAGAGAACCAAGAGGTCCTCTCCAGGTGTTTGATTCATTTTCCGACTCTGACTCCCCTAGAAGTCCAAGTCACTTATCCAAACAATGTAGTTGTGGAATAAATAAATATCTATTCTTTTTTACTGTTAATAGCAAAGAGGGCGGCTGACAATGCTAGGCTGATTCCTGCTAGGAAGAGGGCTGTATCAGACTGGGCTTCTCCTGTTTCTGGGAGTGTCTTTTTGCTTTCTTCATTTTTCAGAGTATCTTTGATTTCTGATGTCTTTGTATCAGCTAGCGGAGCTGGTGTCAACTTATACTCTGGTTTCTCAACAGTTGGTGCTGGTTCATCACCTGCTGTACCTAGCGGGCCTGTGTACTCTGGTTTTTCATGTACAGCTGGCTCAACTCCATTGACGCCACCGGTGTATTCTGGCAATTCGTGAACCAAGGCTTCAACCGCATTGACTCCACCCTTGAACTCAGGAACCTCATGTACAGCTGCTTCTGCCGCATTAACGCCGCCCTTGAACTCAGGGACTTCATATACAGCCGCTTCTGCCGCATTAACGCCGCCCTTGAACTCAGGGACTTCATGAACAGCTGCTTCTGCCGCATTGACTCCGCCTTTGAATTCTGGTACTTCAAGAACTGGTGGTTGCTCTTCACCCTTGCTGCTTGTAGGAGCGTCTGGTTTCGGAGCAGAATCTTTTAATTGATTGAGATAATCTGCAAAGTATTTCACCATTCTTTCCGTCAAGAGATGGTTATCCGTCGCATATTTCATGCTTGCCTGAACACTAGCTACTTCCTCTTGATTTTCTTTATCTGTCAATTTTTGAGCCTTAGCTAAAGCTGCTTCATATCCTGACAAGTCAAGCGGTGTTTCTGCTGCCTGTGGACGGGTAAAGATGAGTTCCGCTGCAGATTGGTATTTATCTCCACCGTCTCCGTATGTTTTGGTACCCGTAAGGACAATTTTCTTAGCCTTGATTGTCTTGCCAAAGTCAATGTCTTTTGGCTTATTATTATCAGGCCAGTCCGTCGCAGTGAAAGTGTGCTCCTTGCCAGACTCATCTGTGACAACCAGTTTCACATCTCTCAAGTTACCGTTTGAACCTGAACCACGTGGAACATAGCGAAGTCCTGTGATTTCAGTCGGTTCTTTCAAGACCATGGTTGCAGGCTTGCCTACATCTCCACCATTCCAAGATGTATGCCATAGGCTAGACACATTACCATCAAAGGCATTTTCTAAGCCTTCACCAGCTTGTGCAGGGGCATTGAGACTTTCAAAGTCTTCTGCTACCAAGGCTGTTTTCTTCTGAACCAAAGCATTCTTCAAGGCTTCAATCTTGGCAATCTCTGCACGCGCTTCTTCCACGCTAATGTCATCATCTGCCTGACTGAGGTTAAAGACCGCCTCTTTCAAAGCATCCATAGACTCTTTCGTATAGTTGGTCATGGCAACCGTTGGCAAGTAGTTCTTCAGAGCATTTTCTGTCAACATCTTACCTGTTAGTGTAATTTCCTCGATGTGAAGATTATCCATCATGAAGTCATTGTAACCACGGAAGTTGGCATTCCCGCCAGCATCTCCACGAGTATTGCTTGCATTTCCAGTTGAGTAGATACCTACCCAAGTATCACCTGTTTCTGCACCTGTTACGAGGAAGGTTGCTTTCTTGGCCTTCTTAGAATCTGTCCAAGTATTTGGCAATTCATGCATTTCCAAGTTGCTTGCTTGACTACCACGACGACCTGACTGGAATTCTCCCTTACCGACTACAAAGGCATAGGTATTGTCTGAACCTGCTTCGTATTCAAAGGTTACACGGTAAGTCTTACCTGCCTCAAAGCGGAAGTTTTGCGGAATGGTTTGGTAAACCAAGTTACGACGGCTCACTAGTCCATTGGTCTTCAATGACCAATTTCCTTCGATAACATCATCGACTTTCTTACCATTCCAACCACGCTGTGTATATGGATCGTGTTTCTCAGACAAGTGAGTGCGATTGTCTTCGACACCTTCGACACCACCCACTACAAATGGGAAGATTCCTTGAGCTACATTTTCAAAGTCTTGTTTGAAAGTTCCTTGACCTGTATCGTGCTTATCTCCGTACATGCTTGAATTATTTTCAAAGGTACGAATTTCATCGAAGTAAGTCGCTTCATCACCAGCTTCACGACTCAAAGTAAGAGTAACATTTGATACATCTGAACCAGTTGTAAAGAAGGCGTACATGTTTTGGAAGTAACTTGTATCGTCAACTGTAGCATTGTCACGACGTGTATTGTGGGCGTAGGCCTTAACATAGTTGAGAGCGAGAGACTTATTGGTATAAGTAGTCACTTCTTTTTCACCAGTATTCACAGTGATACTTGCCTTGGCATTACTACGGTTATCGACACCAACATAAACGGCATACTTGGTATTTGGTTTCAAGCCAGTTAATTTCTGAGTGAGGCCAACCTTGCTCTTGTTTCCTTGGATACGAAGCATTTCATTTGCGCCTTGTGATTTGACAATTTCCGCCTTAGAAGCATCACCAGAAATGGTCCAGTGTTTCAAGGTGCCACTGTTAAATCCTTGGTCATAGATATGCATGCCTTCGCTCCATGACATTTCAGGATTGGTTTGTTTTGAACGGTAGAGAACGTATGGTTGGTTTGCGAGAAGGTCTAGGGTAATCTTGCCGTCTTTCACAGTTAGTTCTTGCTCTTCTGTCTTACCTTGGTCAGTTAGCTTGTAAAGATAAACCTTGCTCTTTGCCCAATCGCTCGGAAGGGTCCAAGTTGTTGCACCAGTCTGCGTATTGAAATAGTACATTTTTTCCTTATCAGTAGGAAGTTTCTTACCATTCGCATCCCAGTTCCAAGGAGTCAAGTAAGCTGAACCATCTTGGATCACACGTCCGTTGAGAGTTACTGTACGTTCGCGATATTGTGGGCTATTCACATCATTTGACTTACGAGTCACGACTACTTTATTATTGTCAGCATCTACCAATTCCACTCGCATTTCTGGAGTCCATTTATAGGCGCTACCATTATCGGTCATGGTCACTGGTGTACCATTTTCCCATTTACTTACAGTGAAGTGTTGGAAGTACTTAGTCATGACATCATGGGCAAATAGGTTGGTTACATAGCCATTGTAGTCGCTTCGTCCTTGCCAGCCTTCAAAGTCTTTCATGCTGTAGCCACCTAGAAGTGGATAGTCTGCAGCACCACCGTAACTTCTGTAGTCCCCTACCCAGGCATCTTTTTGGTGGTTACGGATAAAGCGCGTGATGGCACTGTTGATACCTTTATTAGTATAGCCACCGTAGGTCAAGTCAGCAGCCCAGTGATGGAAGGTAGAGTCGTATTCACCACCATGGCCCCACTCGATTGCAAAGCGCCAACCTTGTTTATTGATTTCTTTGGCAAGAACGTGGGTAGCCCAAGCACCGTTATCACCTGATTGACCATTACCCCAAACGTCCACATAGATAAAGTCGAGACCATCACCAAGTTTTTTCTTCAAATCTTCCCAGCGAGCCAAGCGCCCATGCGCCAAGTCATAAGCAGCATCAATGTTGATACCTTGGTCTAGCCAGTTCCATCCATAGCTATAGCTACCATCTGGATTCTTACGAAGAATTTTTTCATTAAAGTACTTAGACTCAGGATAAGTTTCTGAAGCGTTAACATGGATACCTAGATGAGCTCCATATTTCTTCGCTTTCGCAATCAAGGTCTTGAAGTCTTCAACACCACCAATACGTTTACCAATATCAGCATAGTTCAAGTGACCAGAGTCATGGCCTTCGCTACCATATCCTTTAAGGAGAACACCTTGTCCTAGACCATCTGTGTGAAGATTGATCTTCTTGATACCATCCAAGGTCATAAGGAATGGGTTTTGTGCTTGTGAACCAAAGTTCATCGCGATACGGTAAGCAGTGATATCCTTAACCTTTTCCCAACCTTGAGGGTTATTCATGATGCTACGGTAAGCAATGGCACCATCTTGCCAATCGACCTTCTTATCCGCATTGGCATCTTCAGTAATAACAACCTTGGCACTTGGAAGTTCCTTAGTATACTCTGGGAAGACAATGCCCTTATATGCTTTTTCCCATTGCCATTCAGAACTATGAATTCCAACATAGTTGGCATTTCCGACTGTTTCCTTGTAGGCTGTCAAGCGGGTCCAGTCATAAGAACCTCCACCGTAGCTGTTTTGAGAGTTACTCCAGACACCTGCAGCAAGCTTATCTGTAGAAACAAATCCATACATGTAACCCTTGGCCAAATCTTTCATTGGATTGGTTACATCGATATGATCATCTCCGCTGACATGGGTATTGTTTGACATGGTTGCCCCATCAAACTTAGCACCAGCTTGGTCACTAGAAACAGAGACCAAAGCATTACCAAGGAAACTAATAGAAGAAAGCAGTTTTCTTTCATCATCAATCTTTTGACCTGGAGTAACTTGATTATGGTTGACAATCTTGGTCACATCAAAGTGCAATTGATTGTCCACAACTTGCAGACGAACTGTCATTTCCGCATTGATAAGATTAGCATCATCGCGAAGCTTCATCAAGTATTCTGCAGTTGTCTCATTGATTTTTTTGTAAGTAACTTCAGGTGTGACTTCGTGTTTGTTGATAAATACTTTATTGAATTGTTGAACTTGTCCTGGCAAGGTATGCCCGTTCAAACTGTATTCTTTAATACGTGGGAAGGCTTGATCAATCACTGCTTTGAGGACCTTAGACTGGATCGTGTCATAAGTCACCTTGCTATCATCAACCGTAGCTCCTGTTTCTTTTTCAGTAGGAGTATCCTCTGTTTTCACACCCTCTTGGTTATCAGTCTTAACGCTAACAACTGTTCGCTCATCGCCATAAGAACCCGCCTTGAGAAGGATCTTCTTCTCATTTTTAAGATGGTCATTGACCGCAGCTGGTAGAGTAACTGTGTCAAAGAGATTGACATCGTTATTGCTGGCATTTAGCTGACCATCTGACTTGAGAGTGATAGAGAGACGGTTTGTTGATCCTGTTTCAGGGGCAGCGACACGACTACCTCTATACCAAGTGCTAGTTGTTGGAGATTTATACTCCCAGAACCAACCATCCTTGTCATAACCGACAAAAATATTATTATTGGTATCTTTAAATTTCAGGAAGACACCAAAGCGTGATTTGCCCTTTTCAGAATCTTCTTTGAAGGTTAAATCAACAGTTGCATTTCCATTTGCATCAACGGTCAAGCCCTTCTTTTCAAACAGGGCTGGTTTGCCTGCGTTATCATTTTGAGCAGTTGAGGATAGTTGGTTGTAGCGGACACCTTTTTCTTCTCGGATAGTGACTGTTCCCTGTTGTTCTTTTTTCTCTACAGTTTGCCATTCAGCTGTCACTTTCTCAGGTGTTTCAGGTTTAGTAGCTGGTTTGTCCTCTTTGGGTTTGTCTTCGGCTGGTTTTTCTTCCTCTTCCAAGTCTGCTGGTTTAACACTTGAAATTCCCTTCATGTGATCTTGGATCCATTTCAATTGAGCAGGTGAGAAAAGAATACCACCACTACGTTGGCCAACAACTCCATTTTGATGAACACCGACGAGTTTTCCTTCTGTATCAAAGACACCACCACCACTAGCACCTGGATGACTACCTTGATAACCGATCCCTTTTACGCCCTCACCATAGGATTCGACTAATTCAACAGTTGTATTGAGGACTGGTGATAATTTTCCAGTTGGGTAGCCAAAGACATGCAATTTGTCTCCAACCTTTTTCACTGCAGGTTTTTCAGTCACTTCTGCTGGAGCATTTTCCAGAACTGTTCGCAATCGAACAAGAGCCAAATCATTCTTGTATCCTTTTAGGAAACCTTCACGATCCCAGTGAATAATGTCTTTTTTACTAAATTTAACATCTGGTAAGCCTGGATAAGAGATGCTATAGATATCCCCATCACCCTTATCATTATCAACAACCTTGCGATTATTTCCATCTGGGACATCTTTTATGAAGTTATGGGAAACAGTTAAAACCAGATTTTCGCCAATGACTATCCCACTACCTTCACCTGATGGTGTCTTAATTTTGACAGTTGCTCCGTAGTTTAATTCACCATTCTTGGTTTTAGCTACATCTTCTGGAACGAGATTCCCAGTATCTTTAGCTAATTGATCCTTATCAACTTCTTTCCCTTTATCTTCAGCCTTATCTAATTTGCCCCCTAAGCCTTCCGGCAACTTATCTGAACTAGCTGATTTTTCTTTTTCAAGTGCTAATAGTTCTTCTTCTGTCTTAGGTCCATCCGTAACTTCTGGAGAACCTTGATCTTCTCCCGCCTTAGGCGCTTCAAAATCACGCCCATCATTCTCTTTTGCTGTTGCAAGAGCAGTGGCTAAATCCGCTGGTAAATTCGCCGTGGAGCCAGACTGCGCACTATCTGCAAGAACTGTACTTGTCCCAAAGAATGCAGCCCCAATCATAACAGAAGCAACACCTAATGAAAATTTCCGAATACTATATTTACAACGTTTTTCAAATGATCCTTTGTTCATAAACTCCTAAATCCTTTCATTTTTGAGTAAGCGTTTACATTTCTTTTTCAAAAAATACTCCTTCCTCTGAAAGTGCAATGCTTAACCCTGATAAATAAAAAATAATTATGTTTTTAATATAACAAATAATAGCTGAGAAAGCAATAGGAAACAAGTAAAATTAAGGAAAATTTTCTCTATTCTGACAAAAAGAGGCTCCAAATTTTGAACTGCACCCCAAAAGTTAGACAGAAAAAATCTAACTTTTGAGGGTCAGTACATTTAGAATCTTTCTTTACAAATGTAAAAAAGGATTCAGCATTCAAGAGAAATACTAAATCCTTTCTTATATTTTGCAACAGTTATTTCACATGTTTTGCGAGATCTTCTTGAGCCTTTTTATTTGACTCTTCTTTTTCTTTCAGCCATTTTTCTTGGGCTTTTTGGTATTCTTCTGTTGTTACTGCCTTATCTTGTAGATCTAGGTATTTATACAAGAGGGCTTCGCTCGTACCCTTGTTACCTGAGTAAGCAAACGGAAGAGTAAATGGCACCATCTTAGACAACATTGGACGACCAGTTTTAGAAGTTGTTGGGATAAGCAAGGCGCTGTCTGTCAACCAAGCTTGGGCAGCTGCATACTTTTCATAACGTTTCGAAACATCAGAAACTTCTTTTCCTGCTTCAACAACCATTTTCTCGTAATCTTCCAAACCAACTTGCTTAGCTGCAGCATTGTTGGTTCCAGAGTCAAATCCTAGGTAAGTCTTTGTATTTTCTCCGACAGATGGCTTGATGATATCAAGGTAGGTAGATGGATCCGCAAAGTCTGGAGACCAACCAACGTTATCTGAGATATCCCAATCTTCACCAGCAGCAGTCTCGGCAAAGTAGGTGATGTTCAAGACATCGTCTTTTTGAAGTTGCTGGATATCGACAACCACATTATCTGTTCCCAAAGTTGCTTCAAGTGACTGTTTCAAAGATTGCACACGTTGAACTTTCGTCGTGTTTGTTTGGTCTACAGGCATATCCAAGTGGATTGGGAATTTCACACCTTCTGCTTGAAGAGCTGTCTTAGCCTTGGCGAATTCTGCTTTGGCTTTTTCTGGATTGTAAAGGCCATCTTGGGCATCATCCAAGTTCACGTTGCTCCACTCGTCACCGTATGTCACCAATTTTTCTTTGACCAACTCACCAAAGTTTTTGCCATCTGCTTGAACAAATGTAGGTGGAACAAACAAGTTACGAAGCAGTTTAGTCGCACCACTTGCACCGTTTACTTGAGAGGCATAGGCAGTTCTATCAAAACCAAAAGCAAGAGCTTGACGGAAATCTTTGTTTAGAAGAGCTTTCTTGGTTGATGTTTTTTCTTCATCCGTTGTCTTAGAAGTATACTTATAAGACTGGCGATCAATATTCGTACCTACTAAATAAGTAGTCGAATCCTGTTGGGTATAAACGATGTTATCTTTAAATGATTTCTCAGTCTCTGGGTAGCTGGCGCTTGTTGGGAAGAGACGTGCCATTGTAAAGCTGCCATCTTTGAAAGCTTCAGTTGGTTTGTTGGTATCTTGGCCATCCCAGTATGACAATTTCACCTTGTCAATGTGGACATTCTCTTTATCCCAATAGTTTGGATTCTTTTCAAACTCAACAGAAGATTTGGCTACAATCGATTTGAGCAAGAATGGCCCATTATAGACTCTTTTCAAAAAGATGTCAACAGAATTTTCAGAATTTTTGGGTTAATTTGGTATATTCTGAAAAAGCAAAAAGGAGAAGACAGTGATTGTCCTCCCCAGATGTTAGTTGATAAAGAGCCACATTATAAAGTCAAAATAATTTATTTTAATTTAATATACTTCTGTGGTAATAAAACAATATTCAAAAATGGAATTTTTTTCAATATATAAGTTGCTAGTATGGATAAATACCAGCCTAAGACAATCCCAACAACAACGTGAAGAAAAACTGAGTTTATTCCCACTTTCAACATTAGAATCCGAATCATGCTACAAATTGGTGCATGAAGAATATAGATACCTAAACTATCTTTCCCGTATTTAGTGAAATATAGGAAAGTTTTAGGAAAATTTTTCTCCATTTTAGGAAAAATCACAAAAGCAACTAACACACATACAATAAAAGCAATCCCCCACAAACCTGGGTTACTATAGCTTACATAATCCTTCTTAGACCCTACTTCATAAAACAAGAACCAAGCGAACATATAAATAAAATCAAATAGCACAAAGAAAAA
>CAJPRB010000007.1:0-22728 GCA_905372925.1 uncultured Streptococcus sp. | reverse complement strand
GGGGTTATTTTTCTTCACTCATTTTTGATTTTACTTCATCATAAGATAGGGCATGAGATTCCTCTTCTACGGTCTCAGGCATTTTACCTGTTTCGTAAAGAGATTTAATCTGTGTACTATCTAATGTTTCGTATTTCAACAATGCTTCCGCAATCAGTTTATGAGTTTCACGATTTGACTGAATAATCTCAGCTGCTTTATTCCTTGCTTCATTTAATAATGAACGTACTTCCTCATCAATCTCATAGGCTGTTTGTTCTGAAATTGATTTTTGAGGACTTTGTGCACCAAACATAGCATGATTACCTTCATATTGAACTGGGCCAAGTTTTTCACTCATACCGTATTCAGTGACCATTGCACGCGCCATCTGTGTAGCTTGTTCAAAGTCATTTGAAGCTCCTGTAGTTTGGACATTAAAGATAATCTCTTCAGCTACACGACCACCCATCAAACCTGCTAATTGTTCTTTCATATCTTCTTTGGAAAGAAGCATTTGGTCTTCTTTAGGAAGTGCAATCATGTATCCGCCTGCACGTCCACGTGGCACGATGGTCACTTTATGAACAACACGGGCATTTGACAAGACTAAACCAACAATTGTATGTCCAGCCTCGTGATATGCAACCAATTCACGTTCTCTTTGTGATACTGTTTTATCTTTCTTAGATGGACCAGCAATCACTCTGTCCTCTGCCTCATCAATATCTGAAGCATCAATGACTGACTTGTTGCGACGGGCTGCAACCAAGGCTGCCTCATTTAGAACATTTTCTAAGTCAGCTCCCACAAAACCTGGGGTTTGTTGGGCAACTAGTTTCAAATCAACATCGTCTGCTAGAGGTTTGTTTTTAGCGTGAACTTTCAAAATTGCTTCACGACCTTTAACATCAGGACGACCAACCAAGACTTTTCTATCGAAACGTCCTGGACGGAGAAGAGCTGGATCTAGAACATCTGAACGGTTCGTTGCAGCGATAACGATGATTCCTTCATTTCCCTCAAAACCATCCATCTCAATTAAGAGTTGGTTCAAGGTTTGCTCACGTTCATCATTTCCTCCGCCGAGTCCGACACCACGTTGGCGACCAACAGCATCAATTTCATCGATAAAGATAATGGCTGGTGCTGCTTTTTTTGCATCCTCAAAAAGAGAACGAACACGGCTTGCACCAACTCCGACAAACATTTCTACAAAGTCAGATCCTGAAATGCTAAAGAATGGAACTCCTGCTTCTCCAGCAACTGCCTTAGCAAGTAAGGTTTTACCTGTCCCGGGAGGCCCCTCCAAAAGAACACCCGCAGGAATACGCGCACCAAGCTTTGTAAATCGTTTTGGATCTTTTAGGAATTCAACAACTTCGACTAATTCTTGTTTTTCTTCCTCGGCACCTGCAACATCTGAGAATCGTACCTTGATATCTTCTTTGTTAGCAGCTTTGGCCTTGCTACGTCCAAAACTCATTGGATTTCTACTATTATTTCCTCCCATATTTCCCATCATAGAGAATAGGAAGAAGAAGAGAATAGCAAATGGCACAACAGAAACAAGGATATTGATCCACATGCCACTTGAACTCTCATGTTTGACTGTAACCTCAGCCTGATGTTCAGAAGCAAGTTTTTGCAATTCTGAAACTGTTGAATCCGACGGAAGAATAGTACTTGAGAATCTTTCTACTGTTGTAGCAGTAGGAGTGAAAAATTGAATCCCTGTTTCTTCTTTACTAGTCTTAGGATTTTTATAAACACCAGACACCTCAATGATGCTACCATTTGGCTGATAGGTCAATTCTTTTACATTGTCGGCTGTAATTTCTTTTACCAATTCTGTATAGTTAATTTTTTCACTTTTCCCAGCAGCATTTCCAGAATAAAAATACTGGAACCCTGTCACAAGGAAGAAGATAATTAGCAAGTATAGAAATGGATTTCTAACTAAACCATTATTTTGTTTTTTCATTAAAGAATGCTCTTTCTAATTTGAATAAACTTCCTCTTTCAACACTCCAACATAAGGAAGATTACGATAATTTTCTTTGTAGTCCAAACCATATCCTACTACAAACTCATTTGGAATAGTAAAGCAAGTATAATCCGCTTCAATTTCAACAATGCGTCCTTCTGGTTTGTCTAACAAAGTCGCGATTTTAACAGAAGCTGCTTCTCTTGCAATAAACATATCTTTCAAATTCTTCAAAGTTTGACCTGTATCGATGATATCCTCTACAAATAAAACATGTCTTCCTTTGATATCTTGAGTCACGTCTTGCTTGATATTGATCACACCACTACTTGCTGTTCCACCATGGTAGCTAGATACCATCATGAAGTCCATCTCAATATGCGTATCAATATGTTTGACCAATTCAGCCATAAAAGGAATCGATCCTTTCAAAATTCCAACAAGAATTGGATTTTTCCCCTCATATTCTTTTGTTAGTTGCGCACCTAGCTTTTTAGCTGCTTCTGTAATTTCATCATGTGAAACGAGGATTTTTTTAATATCGTGTTCTAACATCTTTTTACCTATCTATTTTTTCTATATAAAGTACAGTGTTCATTATATCATTTTTCGTGTTTTTACTCAAATCACTGATAGCAATTCCCAAAATTGAGACAATTTCTCCAAATTGCTCAATAATAGGGGTTGTTTTTCGTTTTTCAATAGGGATTTTCAAATCTATAAATAAACGTCTCAGTTTCTTTCGGTGACCATTCAGGATAAGAACATCGCCAGGTCTTCGACATCTAATATGTACAGATGTTTCCCGTGAAACCGTTACTTTTTGAACAAAATCCCCTTCAATAGGAATGCCAAAGGAAAATAAATAGCCCATATATCGAACTTGATTTTGATAGTGTAACACAAGTTCATCTTCCTTTTCATCGGCCTGTGGACTGATTTTGCAAACTCGAAAATTTGGATACTCTTTTATCAATTCATAGCCATTTTTAAGAGAATGACGATATTGACTTTTCGTTGCTAAAATCTGTCGAACTTCAGCAAACTGAGCTTTCGTAAGATTTAAGTCAGGAAATTGATTGAGATAGTTCTGGAGCAAGACTCCTTGAGTTTGTTGTGAGAATGAAAAGAGCTCATTCAAATCTTCCACATCAATCTGTTTAGAAAGCTCCGTTATTGTTGCTTGGTAATCTGAAATTTCCCTTCCTAAATCTAAAAGGGCGGATTTAAGACGAGGATTTTCTTTTTCAAGTTCTGGTAAATACCTATTCCGAATGCGATTGCGAAAATAGGTATTTTCCTGATTTGTTTGATCTTCGAAATGAAAAATTAGTGGAAAATCCTTTTTATGAAAATGCAATAAGGGACGGATGATTTCAATATCATCAACTACTTGGCTTTCTTTTATTCCTGTTAAATGACCTAGTCTACTACCTCGAATCAAGCGCATCAAAATCGTCTCAACCTGATCATCTGCATGGTGGGCAGTGACCAAGGCAGTCGCTCCAACCTCTTTCATGATTTTCCTAAAAAAATCATAACGAAACTCTCGAGCACGCGCTTCTGAAAAGTCTCCTGAAAAGCTTGTGATATAAATAGGAAGTTTAGCTACATCAGCTAACTTCCTTAGTTCATTTTCCTCCCAGTCAGACTCCCTTCTCTGCTTGTGATTGACATGTGCTAAAATCAACTCAATTCCCAACTCTTTTTGGTAAGTAGACAATAGCTGGAATAAAAACATTGAATCCAGTCCGCCAGACAGAGCCAATACGACTTTAGAATGTTTTTTGAAATACTCTTTTCGGAGAAAATGATTTAAAAAATCCTGCTCCCTCATTTTAGAACCTCATAGACATCCTTGGCTATTTTAGCAATGGTGTCATAATCAGAATTTTTAGTGAAAATAGAGAGAACGAAAGGTGAGTCTGTAAAGACAATGGCAGTATCATGTTTGAACTCGTCAGCATCTCCGATTTTGTGAGCTACCTTAACCGAAACACCTTTCGCAATTCGTTGGTTATCAAAATTTGTCTTGCTTAGAGACTCTAGTACAAAGCCATTCTGATTATAAATAGCTTCCATGACCTTTCCAGCCATTTTTGAAGAAGTTAATTTATCATTCACATCCCAATCTTCACCCATAATGGTGGACATTTCTTCTTTAAAAGCCCCGTCAGATTGATTGGTCACATAATAACCTAAAATATTATGAGCAACATTGTCAGACTCTTTTGTTATCTTGGTAATTAACTGTTGGAGACTGTAATCTTTGTTGTCTCCTGTTTTAGGTAAACTACCACTACCTTCTGGTTTATAGGATCCAGGAAAGCTATTCACTTCTGGAATATACTTGAAGTTACTATCTAGTGTATACTCCCCTTGATTTATCTTATCTTGAGCATAATAAAGGTAAGTCAGTTTCAAGATGCTGGCCGCATAGAGTTTGCTGTCTTCATTCACCCCAGCTTCTTTTCCTGTACTCAGTTGTTTAACATAAATAGAATAATTTTCATTCTGATAGTTGCTTGATAAGATTTCTTGAACCTTCTGGATACGATTATCTTCTTCTGAGACGAACTCTTTTGATACCCACCCAACTTGATCAATATGAAGAAATTCTTGTCCCTCAGCAAAGAGGGTTCTATCTACTATTACGCGTTGATAGGGAGAGAGGGATGAAGAAATTTCTTTAGCACCATAAGGACTGTTATAGATAACAAACCCCGGTTCCAACCATACTTGTCTATTTTGAGTTTGAACTTGACTTTGATCATAGACCAAGCGCTTATCTGCAAGGATAAACTGGTGATTATCTAATTTAAAAACAGGAATACCTTGTCTATTCAAACGCCATTCTACGATTTTAAAGGTGGTTCCAGGAGTCAATTTTCCAGACTCCTTTACAAGATCTTCATTAGCATAGACAGCTGTTTCTCTATAAACCATTGGCGATTCAAGAACTTCTTTATAGTAAAATCCATGATCAGACTCAGTTAGATAATAAATTTCTTGTGAAGAGTAAGGAAGCTGTTTTTCCGTGCTAACTACTCTTGAAGTTATGATAAAAACAGATAGTAGCGATAACACTACTAAGAACTTACGCATTCTTCCCTTCCCTTTCTTCTTGTAATCGTAATAAATGGTTTTTAGCTGCCAATTCCTCTAATTTTTCATCTGATAAACTTAAAAATTGTTCAACAACTTCTAATAAATTTTCCATGACATTACCTCGGAAGCAAATCAGGAATGGTGTAAATTGCTTCTCGTTTCTTTGAGTAATAGTACTTGGCGCGTGCATATTTTGCTACATAGTCTTCATCTTTCAACTTTGCAGCAAAAGCGGCTTCCTTATCCTTCTCATCACTAAGAGTTCGGTACTGCTCTTTTAACTCTGTCAATTGCTGACGACGTTGCAGTAACTGATCATAGCTTTGAGCCAAGTTATAAGTTGGTAAAATAAACAATAAAATCATCAAAATAAGGACCCAACCCATAAAGCGATTCCTCTTTTGTCTTTCCTTCATCAGGTAACGACGACGTTGATGTTCATTTTGAATAAAAGAATTATTCATCTGTACAATATTTTTAGACATTTTCTTCTACCCGTGTTTCACTGAGAATTTCGTACATGCCTGCTGCATCTTCTTTTTTTGTACTATCTTTCATCTCTAGTACTTTAACAAGCAACAACTTATTTCCAAAGCGAATTTCAACTTGGTCATCAACTTTCAAATCCGTTGAACTTTTGGCCAAGATTCCATTTACCTTGATTCTACCTTTATCTGCTACTTCTTTTGCGACTGTACGACGCTTAATAATTCGTGATACTTTTAAATACTTGTCTAATCTCATTTTTATTACCTCAAATTATTATTGTACCATTTTTATCCCTTTTATAGAAGAAAAACGTCAAAGAGAATTAGCTTCCTTTGATTCTTTTATCTCTAGTAAAATTTCTCCAAAAATCATCAGCCCTTCTAAAATTTCATAATCCTTCTTGTTTCGGACATCAAATACGACTTCCATTAATCCCTTATTCTCAGCTATAGCTGCCTTTAAGTTTGTTGCAGATAAGGCTTTAAAATAATCTTGAGCCAAGAACAGTCGTTGAGTGACTTTTTCAAATTGAACTGTAATCTTATTTTCTTTTCTCTCCACACGTTCTACAAATACCTTGTCCAAGTATGATTTGACCAAACCAATCTCTAAAAGATAAGCCACCACATCTGGATATTCTCCAAAACGGTCCATCAGCTCTTCTTGTAGTTCTTCATAGTTGACACGGTTGTCAATTTGACGAATTTTCTTGTAAATTTCAATCTTATGTCGTTGGTCAGAAATATAAGTATCAGGAAGATAAGCATCAATTTGTAAAATCAACTCAGCATTTCCTTTGATTCTTGTGTTCCCATTACCGTTACGTTTAGCGATAGCTTCTTCTAGTAACTGAGAATACAATTCAAAACCAACAGAATCAATGAAACCAGACTGGGACTTTCCTAGGAGATTTCCTGCTCCACGAATCGAAAGGTCTCGCATCGCAATCTTAAATCCTGAGCCCAATTCTGTAAATCCTTTGATTGCTTCTAATCTCTTCTCAGAGACTTCACTGATTGATTTTTCTGGGCGATACATAAGATAAGCATAAGCAATACGATTACTACGACCGACTCTTCCTCTTAATTGATACAAGGTTGACAAGCCCATATGGTCTGCATTTTCAATAAATAAGGTATTGGCGTTCGGAATGTCAACTCCTGTTTCAATAATAGTAGTTGTCACCAAAATATCATATTGTCCTTCAATAAAGTCCAATAAAGTGTTTTCCAACTGAATTTCACTCATTTGTCCATGAACATACCCAATCAAAGCCTCTGGAATCAACTCCTGTAATTCTGAAACCTTCTGGTCAATCGTATCAACTTTGTTGTAAAGATAGTAAACTTGACCTCCACGCTCCATTTCACGCAAGACAGCATCACGAATCACACTATCATTCTTTTCCAATACATAGGTTTGTACTGGATAGCGATTAGTTGGAGGAGTTTCAATAACAGACAAATCTCGAATTCCTAGCATAGACATATGAAGGGTACGAGGAATCGGCGTTGCTGTCAAGGTTAGAACATCTACTTGTTTTTTCAGTTCTTTCAAAGTTTCCTTATGCTTGACACCAAATCGTTGTTCCTCATCAATAATCATCAAGCCCAAATCTGAAAACACAACATCTTTTGACAAAACACGATGCGTTCCAATCAAAATATCGACTTGACCATTCTTTAATTTTTCAAGTGTCTCTGCCTGCTCTTTTTTACTTCTAAAGCGACTCAACACATCAATATTAACAGCAAAATTTTGGAATCGTTCCTTAAAATTCGTATAGTGCTGTTGCGCTAAAACCGTCGTTGGAACTAGAACGACTACCTGTTTGTGATCATTGACAGCCTTAAATGCTGCACGCATTGCAACTTCAGTCTTTCCAAAACCAACATCCCCAACTAAAAGTCGATCCATGGGATGAGAATCCTGCATATCTCTCTTGATTTCCTCAATACTACGAAGTTGATCATCCGTTTCAACATAAGGAAAAGCATCATCAAAAGCATGTTGCTCATCATCATCAGCTGAGAAAGCAAAACCCTTCAACTGACTACGTTCAGAATAGAGTTTAATTAAATCGTCAGCTATATCCTCTACCTGGTTCTTAACTTTTTGCTTGGCCTTTTTAAAATGCCCGTCATTTAATTTATTAAGTTTTGGCGCTTTACCATCACTTGAAACATATTTGGACAGTAACTGAATCTGCTCTACTGGAATGGAGATTTGATCCCCATTTTGGTATTGAACACTGACATAATCACGGTGAATCCCTTTGATTTCAATTGTTTCAATCCCTAGATATTGACCAATTCCATGAATATGGTGAACAACGTAGTCCCCTTTTTCAAGTTCATTATAATCTTTTAATCGCTCTGCGTTTGAAGCATGTTGTCTTCGAAAACGACGTTTTAATTTCTTTTGAAAAATCTCATGTTCAGTAATCAAGAGAATTTTTTCATCTACAAAATGAAAACCATGTCTTAGATTACCCTCAATCAAGTTTACAGATTCTTTACAGATACTTGACTTATCTTTGGAATCCAATTTGATCTGGTATTCCTCTAAAACATCCTCCAATGTTTTACTTCCCATTGAATTGCTAGACTGCAAAACAATGGTGTAGTCCATTTTTTTGTATCGCTCAATTTCTTCTTTGAGAAAAGAAAACTGATTGAAAAACTCTTGCATGGGGTATTGATTAAATTGATAAATGTGATCAAACTTGAGATTTCCTAAACCCTTTTGCAGATTGGAGAAAAAGGTAACTAGACTTTGTTTTTTATAGATCTGCTCTGTATCTGCAAAATACTGCATCTCAGAAAATGCTTTACTGCTCTGTAACTCTTCTGTAAAGTATTGCGCTAATTCTCTTTCAAAGGTTTCATACTGATTCATCAATTTTTGATAATCATCAAAGAATACTGGCGTGTCTTTTTCAATATAATCAAAGACAGTCCATGTTTTATCGTAACATAAAGATAAAAACTTTCGACTATCTGAATGTACTTGTTTTTGATGAAAACTTGACAAAATTTCTTCTAGATAGGATTTCAAAATTGGTGATAAGGTCCTCGAAATTTGCTTTTCTAAAGCTGACTGACCTCGCTGATAATCCTTTTCTCTCAAAAGCATATCACTAGCTGGAAAGATGGTTAGTTCTGTTTGATTCTCTTTTGATAATTGTGTCTCGACTTCAAAAGTACGAATGCCATCAACTTCATCACCAAAAAACTCAATTCGGAAAGGTTCTAACTGAGACATTTCAAAAATATCTAAAATATCTCCTCGAATACTAAACTCCCCTTGAGTCTGTACTTGAGTAACTTTTCGATAACCGATTTCCTTTAATTTGTGAAGAAGGTCATGTTGGTCATATTCTTTACCGACTGCAATCCTTATAATACTTTCTTTAAATCCAGTTGGAGAAGGTAAAATCAATCGACTTGCTGCGATATTACAAACTAAAATCCCTTTCTTAGATGGATCATTCAAAAAACGCAAGGCCTCAACCCGCGAAATGATTTTTTCTTGCGAAGACATCAAAAACTCTACCATAGGAGAGTCATCTACCAAAAAAGGATAGACAACTTCCTCTCCTAAGAGAGAAAGAAGATCACTGATAATTCGTTCTGCTTCTCCATAAGTTGAAGTCAGTAACACAATCTTATTTTCTTTTTCTAGACTGCTTGCAATTGCAATAGCCTTGGTAGACGTTGATAAACCAAGAATTAGTTGTCTTTTCTTATTTATCAGATTTTGATGCCATTTTTTTATCTGGTCATTTTCTGAGAATAAATCTAATAAAGTCACCATTTAGCCGTTATACCTCTGCATTGTTTTCTCAAAGTTTTTCTCTTGTAAATAGTAGTTTACAGCATCGTCAACCTTGTCAATAGACTGTAAAATACCTACATAGTCATCCTGATCAAACTTACTTAAAACATGGTGAACAACTGACATGCCTTTTTTGGGTCTTCCAATTCCTATTTTAACACGGTTAAATACTTGGGTTCTAATATGTTGAATAATAGACTTGATACCATTATGGCCACCTGCTGAGCCCTTTGCTCTTAAACGAATTTTCCCAACTTCCATGTCAAGGTCATCGTAAATAACGAGTAAATCTTCAATATCCAAACCATAGTAAGTCAATAAAGCATGAACTGCTTTTCCACTTTCATTCATAAATGTTGTTGGTTTGACGAGATAAATTTTTTCTCCATTGAAGAAAAAAGATGCTAGGTCAGCTTGAAATATCTTGTCATGTGTAAAGGTGACATTTTGTTTTTTAGCTAGTTGGTCAATCAACATAAAGCCAACATTGTGCTTGGTTTCAAAATATTTATCTCCTGGATTTCCTAATCCAACAAGTAATTTGGTCATTTATTTTTCCTTTCAAAAGCCAAAAGGGTTGGAATTTTTTTCCAACCTAATTGACACTATTTATTAAATGTTATTAAACGTTAAAGCGGAATTCCATGATATCGCCATCTTGAACGATATATTCTTTTCCTTCTTCACGCAAGCGCCCAGCTTCTTTTACAGCCTTTTCAGATCCATATTTCACTAGATCCTCATATGACATGGTTACTGCACGAATAAAACCTTTTTCAAAGTCTGAGTGGATAATACCAGCTGCTTGAGGAGCTTTCATACCACGCTTAAAGGTCCAAGCGCGAACTTCTTTTTCACCAGCTGTGAAGTAAGTTCCAAGTCCAAGTAAGTGGTAAGCAGCTCGAGTCAACTTATCAACACCTGATTCTGTCAAGCCAAGTGCTTCAAGAAACTCTTGCTTATCTTCATCATCTAACTCAGAAATTTCTTCCTCAGCACGCGCAGAAATAACTACTACTTCTGCATTTTCTGTCGCTGCAAATTCTCGAATTTTTTTAACATAATCGATAGAATCTGGATCTGAAACCACATCCTCATCTACATTAGCAACATAAAGAACTGGTTTAGTGGTCAAAAGGAAGAGTCCTTTGACTACTTTTTGTTCCTCATCTGTGAATTCAATGGTACGTGCTGATTTTCCATCTTCAAGGACTGGTTTAATTTTTTGAAGGACGTTAAACTCTGCCACAGATTCCTTATCTTTTTGCGTACGTGCCATCTTTTCTACACGCGCATAGCGTTTATTTACTGACTCTAGGTCAGCAAGAATCAACTCCAAGTTAATGGTATCAATATCTGCAAGTGGATCCACAAAAGCGTCTTCACGTCCTTGCTCACGCATAACATTTTCATCATCAAAAGCACGAACTACGTGAACGATCGCATCTACTTCACGAATATTGGCCAAGAATTTATTCCCTAGCCCTTCTCCTTTTGAAGCTCCTTTTACAATCCCTGCAATATCTGTAAATTCAAAGGTTGTTGGGACTGTCTTTTTAGGTGTAATCATTTCCGTTAGTTTTTGTAGGCGTTCATCTGGAACTTCCACCATCCCAACGTTTGGATCAATAGTCGCAAATGGGTAGTTTGCCGCCTCTGCTCCTGCTTTTGTAATTGCATTAAAAAGGGTTGATTTACCAACGTTTGGCAAACCAACGATACCTGCTGTTAAAGCCATAGTTTCTCATTCTCCGTTCTCATTTCAATCCCTAACATTATAACACAAAAAGGGAAAACTTGCTAACCCTCTAACTAAGGGTTCTTAGTCAATAATCTTATTCATTTTTCGTTCAAAATCATAGCGACTCATCATGACAAGGTGGTCACAATTGCTACATTTGATTTTGATATCTGCCCCTACGCGTGTAATTTCCCAACGATTAGCTTTTTTTCCTGTTGATTTAATTGTGCAAGCATGTGGTTTTTTCATCTCAACAAAATTTCCAACTTGATACATACTACTCTCCTTTTCTTTTTTGATTATATCATAAAAGAGGCGAGCCAGGCTCAACCTCTTTCACTTAATTTGTACGAACTGGTGTGATGAGCTGCATGAAGTCTTCGTCAGTATCTGCTGGCACAAGAGTAAATGGACGAACAGCTGAGATAAAGCTAATAGTTACCTTTTCGCTATTTAAAGCCTTGAGAGAATCAATCAAGTAAGTTGGGTTGAAACTAATAGTTAAATCATCCCCAGTAACCTGCTCAGTATTGATTTCTTCGTTTACTTTACCAACTTCAGGAGAATGAACATGGGCGCTAACAACACCACCTTTAATTTCAAGCTTCACAGTACCATTTTGAGTCGCACTTGATAAGAGACGAGCACGTTCCATTGATTGACGCAAGTTGACAACATCAAAAGTTACTGTCGTATTAAAGTCAGTTGGAATCAAACGATCTGTATCAGGATAGTTTCCTTCTAGGAGACGAGTGTAGAAGCTAATATTTTCGCTTCTAAAGAGGATTTGATTATTGGCAAAGAAAATCTCCACTGTTTCGATATCATCTGTAAATACAGCTGAAAATTCGCGTAGAGAACGACTAGGAATCACCACATCGAAATCATCTCCATTTTTTTCAAGAGTCAATCTTTTCTGGCTAAGGCGATGAGAGTCTGTTGCAACTGTTTTTAGTTCCTTGTGTTGGCTCAATACAAAATGAACACCTGTTAAGATGGGACGACTCTCTTGCGTACTTGCAGCAAAAGCTGTTTCATTGATAATTTTCTTGAGTAGTTTTGTTTCAAGAACCAAAGGTGTGCTTGCTGAAATTTCTTGAATTCGTGGGTACTGTTCGCTATCTTTTCCTTTTAGGGTGATTTCTGATTTGCCACTTGTTAAGACAATTTGTTTTTGTTCAATTTCTTTGAAATCTAGCGTTACATCTGGAAGACTAGATACAACATTGATAAAGAAAGAAGCTTCAAGAAGAATCGAACCCAAAGAAGTAATCAAGAGACCTGCATCTTCATTCTTTTGAGAAATGAAATTCTCAATAGAAATTTGCCCGTTTGATCCAATTAAAGTAATACCTTCATTGGTAACATCAATTTTGATTGTTGATAAAATTGGAATGGCATTTTTTGAGCTAATTGCTCGTTTTGTGGTATTTAGGGCTTGTAGAAATAAATTTTTATTAATTGAAAAATGAATCATGGATTCTCCTTTATTTATTTTTAGTATTAGAAGGATAATAGAAATAATAGAGTTTGTGAATTCTGTGGAAAACTGATTTCTATTTAGTAATTTCAGGCTTTTAAGTTTGTTTAAAAAATGTGGATAAAAAAGATAGAAAAAGAAAAGTTATCCACAAACTATTTAATTTTCTTTTTGATTGCTTCGATTTCTAAGCGTAAATTATCGTCTTCGTCAATCAAGGATTTAATTTTAGCATGGGCATGAATAACGGTGGTGTGATCCTTTCCTCCGAATTCTTTTCCGATTTTTGGAAGACTATTATCTGTCAGTTCTCTAGCTAGATACATGGCTACTTGACGCGCCAAAACGATATTCTGAACTCGTCTCGTCCCCTTCATTTCTTTGACACTCACTCCATAAAAATTACCAACTTCAGTTTGGATTTTGTCAATTGGAATGACTAGCAGTTGGCTAACATCTTGTTTGCGAGCTCTGATAGCTTCAGCAGCGATATCAATGGTGATATCCTTAATCTTCTTTACTCTGGCAATTAAAGTGATATCGTTGATTGCTCCTTCAAGTTCTCGAACATTTGAATCGAATTGACCAGCCAGATATTCTAGGGTATCACTCTGGAAATGGTAGTTTAAATGTTCCGTTTTACTTTGAAGAATGGCGATACGTGTCTCAAAGTCAGGAGGGGTGATATTTTGAGTCAATCCCCAGCTAAAGCGCGTGACAAGCCTTTCCTCAAGGCCCTCTAAATGTTTAGGACTTCGGTCACTAGTCAGAACGATTTGTTTTTGATTGCTATGAAGAGCATTGAAGGTATTGAAAAATTCTTCTTGAGTTGCAACCTTTTTACCACTGAGAGATTGGATATCATCAATTAGTAAGAGATCAAGGCTTCGGTAAGTTTTTTTAAATTTTTCCATTTCCCCGAGCCTCAGGTGTTCAAGAAAATCATTGATAAAACTTTCAGCAGGAATATACTTAACCCGAGCTTCAGGAATATTTTTTAGAATTTCATTTCCGATAGCATTCAGTAAGTGGGTTTTCCCTAGTCCAGGACCACCATAAATGAAAAGGGGATTATAAGTCAAGGCGAGATCTTCGGAAACAGCCAGAGCAGCAGACTTAGCCCAGATATTCCCATCTCCTTGAATAAAGTTATCAAAGGTATATTTTTCCTTCAATCCTGTTTCAGAATATGGAATAGCAAGATTGGCCTGTGAAGCAACATAATGATTGCTATTTTCAGAATCCATGACATAGGTTGAAGATTCTTCCTCAGGCTTTGTTAAGACAAATTGAGTTTTTATTTCAGTATCATAAACTTCAAAACCAGCAGCCACAATGATATCTTTGAGTTGTTTTTTCCAAACCATTTCCATTTCAGGTCTAGGTAAAAAGATAGTAGCTACATTTCCCTCCACTTTTATGAGTTCAGCAGGTGTGGCATAGAAATCGTACATGGAACGTGTCAATCTTTCTTGAGCCAATTCCAAGATTTGATTCCAAAATTGTTTTTCTTTCACCGATTATCCCCTCCTTTGCTATATTTGATGTAAAAAGGTTTATTGTTAGATTTATTTTACCATAGATGCTAGCATTTTTCCACAATCTGTGGAAAAGAATCCACAATGTTTACATTTTTTATCCACAGGTTGGGGATAAGTGAGGGATTCCCTTGAATTCTTTGATTTTTTGCTATAAAAAATAGTGGATAAATTTGTGGGTTGAAAAAATAAAAGAACAGCCTTATTTCAGGCTGTTGATAATTCTGTCATATTCTTCTTGGCTTGAAAAAGAAATAATAACCTTTCCAGTATCTTTTTTAGAAAGTTTAATTTCTACATTCAATCCAAGTTGTTTTTTTAATTTATCTTCCTCATCTTTGATGAAAGAATCACTTTTTTTCTGCTTCTTTTGTTTTTTCTCTGTCAGTAATGTTTCGAGCTTTCTCACAGAGATATCTTCATTTTTGATTAGTTGAAAGAAATATTCCTGTCGCTCTTTATCCAAACCAACTAGTGAGCGTGCATGAGCTTGAGAAATTTTTCCATTTTCTACTTCAGCTAAGATATGCTCTGGTAGGGAAAGTAAACGAATAAAATTAGTGATATAAGGACGAGATTTTCCCATTTTATCTGCTATTTCGGTATGAGTATATCCTTTTTCAACTAAAGAGTCATAGGCGCGTGCCTCTTCAACTGGATTCAAGTTTTCTCTTTGTAAATTCTCAATGATAGACTGAATTATCATTTCCTGATCTGAAAGGTGTTTTACAACTGCTGGAATAGAGGTCAGACCAGCCAAGAGAGAAGCTCGATATCGTCTCTCTCCTGCAAGGATTTCATAACCAATTACAGGAGATTGACGAACGATGATTGGTTGGATTAGCCCATTTTCTTTGATTGACTGAGCCAATTCTTTTAATTTTTTTACATCAAATTCTTTCCGAGGTTGGTAAGGATTTTTTTGTATGTCCGAGATAGAAATCATTTCAAATTTTTCCATGATTCTACACTAACATATCTTTTACTTTCTGTAAAGTTTTCTTTACACTGATGTCAATTAAGATTCTAAATCACTTGTACTTTTATCTAGTTTAACAGTTGTAGTCTCCTCTTTCCCATTTCTATAGTAGGTGATTTTAATGGTGTCTCCGATAGAATGGTTGTAAAGAGCACTCTGTAAATCTGTTGACGAAGAAATCTCCTTGTCGTCAACTTTGGTAATAACGTCGTATTTTTCAAGGTGACCAGATGCAGGCATATTACTTTGAACAGATTTTACCACTACACCAGAAGTTACGCTACTCGGAATATTGAGTTTTCTAAGATCACTAGCTCCGATATTAGCTAAATTAACCATTTGAATTCCAAGAGCAGGGCGAGTCACTTTACCGTCACTTTCAAGCTGTTTAATAATATTTTGAGCATCATTTGATGGGATTGCAAAACCAAGACCTTCGACAGAGGTTCCACCATTACTTGCAATTTTACTTGATGTAATCCCGATAACTTGGCCCTGAATGTTTACAAGTGGACCACCAGAGTTACCAGGGTTAATAGCAGTATCTGTCTGAATAGCTTTTGTAGAAATCGCTTGACCATCTTGAGATTTTAGAGAGACATTTCGATTGAGACTTGAAATGATTCCTTGGGTAACTGTATTGGCATATTCGGATCCTAGAGGACTACCAATTGCGATTGCAGTCTCACCAACATTTAGTTTGCTAGAATCTCCAAATTCTGCTACGGTTGTGACTTTTTCTGAAGAAATTTTTACGACAGCAATATCAGAGAACGTATCAGAACCGACAATTTCACCAGGAACTTTTGTACCATCTGCTAAACGGATATCAACTTTTGAAGCTCCTTGAATAACGTGGGTATTTGTCACAAGGTAGGCATCTTTCCCATTCTTTTTGTAAATAACACCAGAACCTTCACTTGCTACCTGTTGAGAGTCGGTATCCGTATCTGTCTCGTCATTTCCAAAAACACTATTTTGCCGATTTGATGAATAAGTGATGACCGACACAACGGCATCTTTTACCTTGTTAACGGCCTGAGTTGTTGCATTTTCATTTTTGTAGGAAGTCTGAGTAACAGTGTTTGTAGTGTTATTTGTGGCTTGACTTACTTGTTTTTGATAAAGTTGCAGTGTCACAAAACTTCCTAGGGCACCACTCAAAAATCCTATCAGAATGATGATAAGAAAGGTAACTCCTTTTTTGTAAAATTTTTGTAAGTGTTTCATAAACGCCTCCGTTTGTTTTTTATTTGATTAAAGTATAAATCTATTAACTTAATTCAAGCTTAAAGGTAGAAGTTTTACACAAGTTGTGGATAACTCGCTTTTTTCTGTGAATTTGCTAGTTTTTCTAGATGATTCTTTGTGAATAAGATGTGAAATAAAGTGTGGATATGATAGAATAGAAGAATGAAAATAAAAATTATAACAGTTGGAAAACTGAAGGAAAAATATCTTAAAGATGGCATTGCTGAATATACTAAACGAATTTCTCGTTTTGCTACTGTAGAAATTATTGAATTAGCCGATGAAAAAACTCCAGATAAGGCAAGTGAGTCAGAAAATCACAAAATATTAGAAATAGAGGGAAATCGAATTCTTTCTAAAATTGGAGAAAGAGATTTTGTAGTTGTGTTAGCAATTGAAGGAAAAATTTTCTCCTCAGAAGAATTCAGTAGACAGCTGGAACAGGCTTCTATAAAGGGATTTTCTACCCTTACATTTATTATTGGTGGAAGTCTGGGACTATCCCCTGCTGTGAAGTATCGAGCGAATCTTTCTGTTAGTTTTGGACGTTTGACCTTGCCACATCAGTTAATGAGATTAGTTCTTGTTGAACAAATTTATCGTGCTTTTACCATTCAGCAGGGATCCCCTTATCATAAATAGAAGATTGACTTACTTCTTGTTTTTTGATAGAATGGTCATGTTAGGTCTCATAGCTCAGCTGGATAGAGCATTCGCCTTCTAAGCGAACGGTCGCAGGTTCGAATCCTGCTGGGATCAGTACATTAAAGAAAAAGCTGGGATTATTTCCCAGCTTTTTTCTTCAAAAGGTGCATTTCAGGTGTAAAAAAGTACAGTTGAGAAGAAATTTTTCTTAAGTGATCTTCATTTTGTATAATAGATTTGTAAGATAACTTACAAGAAAAACAATACAGGAGATTTCATTATGAAAAATACAGTAAAGTTGGAACAATTTAAAGAAGTAACAGAGGCAGAATTGCAGGAGATTCGGGGTGGAGATAAAAGAGGATTAATGGATCTTTTCAGGCAAATTCCTATTTTTAGGAGAAAATAAAGGAGTAGAAAATGGATATTATGGTAGGAATATTAGATGCATTCTTAACTTGTGTTATAATCAGTAAAATTTATAGTCGAATTTGTGAAATTTCTAAAAAAGAAAGATATATTTTTGGTTTTATATTCTTTATATTTCAATTAATTTATGCCTTTATATTCTCTTTTATAGATTCTGATAAATTAATACTGATTTTACATTATACTTTAAAGAATTTTTATCCAATTCTATTCTATTGCTATTTTAAATTTATTAAAAAGTATGATTCCTCAAAAAATATATTTTTAAGTTTAATATTTTCACTATTGTATCAAAGTGCTCATACTTTTTTTTCCGTTACTATATCATCTATTACAGGTGACTTACTTGTAGAACAACATGAAAGATTATTCTTTTTCATAATTAATTTAATTTCTTATCTTGTAATAGACAAAATTATTACCTATTTTAATCTAGAACTTAAATATTTTGACAAAGATTATCTCTATCCTTTTTTAAAAAAAGTTATAGTTGCTTTCTTCACTTTACATATTGTACTGTTTATTTCAGATATTGTTAGTACTTTTCCTCATTTAAATAGCTTTGGGAGTATTTTAGCAGCAATTATTTTTATATGTATGTTATTGTGCTTCTTTGCAATGAACTCTCATAAAGTTCAAGTTGAAAAAGAGATTGCTCTAAAACAAAAGAAATTTGAACAAAAGCATTTACAGACTTATACTGATGAAATTGTAGAGTTGTATAATGAAATTCGAGGTTTTCGTCATGACTATGCAGGTATGCTTGTTAGCATGCAAATGGCAATTGACAGTGGAAATTTACAGGAAATTGACAGAGTTTACAATGAAGTTTTAGTAAAAGTGAATCAAAAACTGCGTTCAGAAAAATATACTTACTTTGATTTGAATAATATAGAAGATTCAGCTTTACGTAGTTTGATTGCTCAATCCATTGTCTATGCACGAAATAATGATGTAGAGTTTACATTGGAAGTAAAGGATGTTATTACTAGATTATCAATGGATTTACTTGATCTTGTTCGCATCATGAGTATTCTCTTAAACAATGCTGTTGAAGGTGCTGCGGATAGTTACTTGAAACAAATGGAAGTTGCAGTCATTAAAATGGATTTTGAAACAGTTATAGTCATCCAGAATTCATGTAAAATCACTATGACACCTTCAGAGGACCTATTTGCCTTAGGTTTCTCTACTAAGGGAAAAAATAGAGGTCTAGGACTTAATAATGTCAAAGAGATTTTAGATAAGTATGACAACATTATTTTAGAAACAGAGATGGAAGATAGCACATTTAGACAAATTATTAGATTTAAGAGGGAATTCGAATGAAAGTATTAATTTTAGAAGATGTTATTGAGCATCAAGTGAGACTAGAGAGAATATTGAATGAAATCTCGGAGGAATCAAATATTCCTATTTCTTACAAGACAACAGGAAAAGTTCGTGAGTTTAAGGAATATATTGAAAACGATGAAGTAAACCAGCTTTATTTCCTAGATATCGATATTCACGGAATTGAGAAAAAGGGCTTTGAAGTGGCACAGTTTATCCGCCATCACAATCCTTATGCTATTATTGTTTTTATTACTAGTCGATCTGAATTTGCTACCTTAACGTACAAATACCAGGTATCAGCCCTAGATTTTGTTGATAAAGATATCAATGATGAATTGTTCAAAAAACGCATCGAGCAGAGTATTTTTTACACTAAGAGCATGCTGCTTGAAAACGAAGATGTTGTAGACTATTTTGATTACAACTATAAAGGAAATGATTTGAAAATTCCTTACCATGACATTTTGTATATCGAAACAACAGGTGTTTCTCATAAACTGCGAATTATTGGTAAGAATTTTGCAAAAGAATTCTATGGAACTATGACAGATATTCAGGAAAAGGACAAACATACCCAGCGATTTTATTCTCCTCATAAATCTTTCCTTGTCAATGTGGGAAATGTAAGAGAAATTGATCGAAAGAATCTAGAAGTTGTCTTTTATGAAGATCATCGCTGCCCCATCACTCGTTTGAAAGTTCGTAAACTAAAAGATATTCTAGAGAAAAAATCTAAAAAGTGATTGACAATCAGTAAGAAATTGATATAATGGTTATATCTGCTACAGATAGATGGTCCGTTGGTCAAGGGGTTAAGACACCGCCTTTTCACGGCGGTAACACGGGTTCGAATCCCGTACGGACTATTTTATCCGCCATAGCTCAGTTGGTAGTAGCGCATGACTGTTAATCATGATGTCGTAGGTTCGAGTCCTACTGGCGGAGTCAGATAAAAAGAACACCACCCGGTGTTCTTTTTTAGTTGACATCACCTAACATTTTCATAAGGAAGTCTGTCATTTCTTGCGGACTTTCTTTTTTTCCATGGGCAATCCAAGTCTGGCAAACACCAAATAGGGCATTTGTTAGATAAATGCTACTATATTCGAGTTCAATTGGATTTAGTTGTAGTTGCATAAAACGTTTCTGAAGATCAGTGCTAAGCATAATATGCAGTTTATTTCTCAAGAAATTTTGAATTTCTTTTGTCCCATTTTCAGATAAGAGTGCAGCCAAGAGTGGTTCAGACTCTAAATATTCAAATACTTCTAAAATAGCATCTCTTTTATGATGGGCATGTTTTTGGAAAATATACTCAAAGGTATGAAAGAGCTTACTTTGGTAATGTTCAATCATATCATACTTATCCTTGTAGTGAGTGTAAAAGCTGGAACGACTAATTCCGGCTTTTTCTGCTAACTTGACAGTAGAAATTTGATCAAAGGGTTGGACCATCAATAATTGAACCATGGCATTTTCGATAATTCGCTTTGTTTTTAAACGTTTATTACTTTCTTTCATAATTCCTCCTTGTATACAAAAATAGACGATATGTCTAAAAAATGATTTTTCACCTTGTAATTTTGATTTTTTGATGTATAATCTATTATATCAAAATTTTAGACAATATGTTTAAAAAAGGAGAAAATATGTTTAAAGAATGGAAAGCAATATTTAAAAAACCGACATTTATCATTGTAATGATAGGGATTTCTCTCATCCCAGCTCTATACAACATCATATTTTTATCATCTATGTGGGATCCGTATGGGAAATTATCAGAGCTACCTGTTGCAGTTGTCAATAAAGATAAGGAAGCTTCTTATAATGGACAGACGATGACAATAGGTGAAGACATGGTGTCCAATTTAAAAGAAAATAAGGCTTTAGATTTTCACTTTGTTAATGAAGATGAAGGGGAAAAAGGACTAGAAGATGGGGACTACTATATGGTGGTAACATTACCAAGTGACTTATCTGAAAAAGCTACTTCTATCCTAACGAATCATCCTGAACAGATGCAGATTGATTATCAGACGTCAAGTGGGCATAGCTTTATTGCAAGTAAGATGAGTGATTCTGCAATGACACAATTAAAACAAACCGTCTCTACGAATGTAACTGAAACATATACCAAGGCTTTATTTCAAAAAATGAATGATTTGAAGTCTGGAATAAATAAGGCAGCTGAAGGAAGTGAACAATTGGCTAATGGAGCCGATCAGTTGGTGACGGGAAGTCAAACGTTGACGGCAAATCTTAATACTCTAGCTAATTCAACTGTAACTTTTTCAAATGGAGCGGATCAATTTACAAAAGGCTTATCTAGCTATGTGTCTGCTATAGAGCAATTACATCTTGGTTTAGGAACTTTTAATAGTGGTTTACAAAGTTATACAAATGCTGTCTCACAAGTTGACACTGGACTTGGTCAATTAGCTTCAAAAACTCCTGAGTTGGTTACAGGTGTAAATCAGCTAAATACAGGTATAAAGTCCTATACAGGTGGCGTTTCACAACTGGATACAGGTCTCAATCAATTTTCAGTTGGTGTAAATGCTTATACAAGTAGTGTGAAAGAACTTTCTAACGGAACAAGTCAATTATCAAATCAATCAGATGCACTAAGAGATGGAATGGAGCAATTAAATACTGGTATTAAAGAAATTTCAAATCAACTGAATTCCTCATCTCAACGGAATAAACAAATAACTCAATTAGCAACTAGTCTAGGAGAACTAAATAAAACACTACAAGCTCTTACAATATCAGATAATACTCAACTAAAAGGTACATTGTCAGAAACTTTGCCAAATCTAACAACTCTTGCTCAGGATATTGTGGCCAAAAGTCAGACAGAACAAGAGAAAACTATTGCTAACCTTCAATCAACAGCTACCTATCAATCTCTCACAGAGGAACAAAAGAAAGAACTGATAGAAGCTATTTCTAAAAATTCTAATTCTACTGTTGAGTCAGCAAAAACAATTTTAACGACAGTAGGAGGATTGAAAGAAAGTATAGAGAATTCAGAACAACAAGTAACTAATCTATCTGATGTACAGACGAAAGCAAATCAACTCTTACCTGTAGCATCTAGCTCCTTGACAACATTGTCAAATAGATTTACAAAATTGCAAACTACTGTAGACAATCAGTTGGTTCCTGGAAGTCAGTCAATTGAAAAAGGAGTTGTAAACTACACTAAGGGACTGGATACTATTTCTGTAGGTGCTAATAAACTAAGTGAAAAGAATAAAAATTTAACGACTAGTCTAGATCAATTAGTTTCTGGATCAAGTAAGTTGACAGAAAATACATCAACCTTGACAGCTGGAGTAGATGCGTTAGCTGGAAAAACTCCAGAATTAGTATCAGGTATAGAAAGTTTGTCATCTGGTTCTGCTCAATTGAATAATAAGAGTCCAGAGCTAATAGCAGGTCTCACTAAATTACAATTTGGCTCTGGTCAATTAACAGATAAATCAACACAGTTACTTTCTGCGGCATCTCAACTAGGAAGTGGGGCTATGAAGATTGCAGATGGTGCTGGAAAACTAGCAGATGGAGGAACAACCTTAACCTCTAGTCTTGAAGATTTACAGACAGGAGTTGATTCATTGAGACAAGGATTAGGCAATGCTAACAATCAACTTAAATCAGCATCAACAGAATCTGAAAATGCAGAAACATTATCTGATCCTCTATTTCTCTCAAAAACAGACAATGACCAAGTTCCTGTAAATGGGATTGCCATGGCTCCTTATATGATATCTGTTGCTCTTTTTGTTGCTGCTATATCTACTAATATGATTTTTGCTAAGTTGCCTTCTGGGCGTCATCCAGAGAGTCGTTGGGCTTGGTTGAAGTCTCGCTCTGAAATAAATGGGATTATAGCTGTCTTAGCAGGTGTTTTAGTTTATGGAGGTG
>CAJPRB010000006.1:0-24771 GCA_905372925.1 uncultured Streptococcus sp. | reverse complement strand
ATTTCCTCCTTATCATTATTATATAGCAATTTAGATATAAAAGCAATTTCATTTTATAAATTGAAGAATTAGTTTTATTTCTACTGAATCTCCCATCTACTTAATCCTGAAGTTGCTTTCACTTGTCTCTTTTGATACACTTAAACTATGAATACAAACCTCAAACCCAAACTCCAGCGCTTTGTTGCTGCTAGCTCCTTTGCCTGCCCCATCTGCCAAGAAAATCTGACCTTGGTCGAAACTAGTCTCAAGTGTAGCAATCGCCATTCTTTTGATCTGGCAAAATTCGGCTATGTCAACTTGGCTCCTCAGATCAAGCAATCTGCCAACTACGACAAAGAAAACTTTCAAAACCGACAACAAATTCTTGAAGCTGGTTTTTATCAGGCTATTTTAGAAACAATCTCAGACCTGCTTGCAAGACTAGAAACTGCCAAAACAATTTTAGATATCGGTTGTGGCGAAGGCTTCTACTCTCGTAAACTCCAAGAAAGTCACTTTGATAAAACCTTCTATGCCTTTGATATTTCCAAAGATTCCGTCCAAATCGCTGCTAAGAGTGAACCCAACTGGGCGGTCAACTGGTTTGTCGGCGACCTGGCTCGTCTTCCTATAAAAGACGCCAGCATGGATATCTTGCTTGATATCTTCTCGCCTGCCAACTATGGAGAATTCCGTCGCGTTTTATCCAAAGACGGTATCTTGATAAAGGTCATCCCAACTGAAAATCACCTCAAGGAAATCCGCCAAATGGTGCAAGAGCAGCTGACAAAGAAGGACTATTCCAATCAAGATATCAAAGAACATTTCCAGGAACACTTCAGTATCCAATCTAGCCAAATAGCTTCCCTAACCAAACCCATCACAGCAGAGCAACGCCAAGCCCTGCTTGCCATGACACCCTTACTCTTTCACGTTGATCAAACCAAGATTGACTGGAGCCAACTGACAGAGATTACCATCGAAGCAGAGATTCTGGTTGGGAAAGCACTGTAAATAAAACTTTCAGATAAGACAAAACCCGCACCTTCAAGGTACGGGTTTAAATTATGTAATTATTAGTTCAAGTGCCAGATATCTTCGTTATACTGAGCGATTGTACGGTCAGATGAGAAGAAACCTGCTTTAGCAATGTTGACGATAACTTTATCCAACCATGCGTCACGGTCTTCGTAGTCAGCAAGCATTTGCTCTTTCACCTTGATGTAGTCTTCCAAGTCAAGGAGAGTCATGAACCAGTCTTTGTTGATCAATTCGTTGTAAAGACGTTCCAAGCGTTCTTTCTTACCTACTGCAAGAACAGCGTCGCTCACGATAAAATCAACCAATGGTTTGATAGCTTCACGAGCATAGAATTTGCTTGATTTGTAAGCTGCTTTTGCGTAAAGGTCGATAACAGTTTCTGAATCTTCACCAAAGATGTAGATGTTTTCGTCGCCAACCAACTCAGCGATTTCCACGTTAGCACCGTCCATAGTACCAAGAGTCAAAGCTCCGTTCAACATGAATTTCATGTTACCAGTACCTGAAGCTTCTTTAGATGCAAGTGAGATTTGTTCAGAGATATCACATGCTGGGATAAGGAAGCTTGCTGCAGTAACGTTGTAGTTTTCAACCATAACTACTTGCAAGTGTGGAGCTACTGCTGGGTCGTTCGCAATCACTTCTGACAAGCAAAGGATCAAGTGGATGATGTCTTGGGCAATTGTGTAGGCAGGAGCTGCTTTACCACCAAAGAATACAGTGATAGGACGAGCAGGGATGTTACCAGCCTTGATGTCAAGGTATTTGTGGATCACATACAAAGCGTTCATTTGTTGGCGTTTGTACTCGTGGAGACGTTTGATTTGGATATCAAAGATAGAGTTTGTATTGATTTCCACACCTTGGTGTTCTTTCAAGTGACGAGCCAATTTACGCTTGTTGTGAGCCTTGATGCTTTCCAATTTTTCTTTGACAGCTGCTTTGTCTTCGTAAGACAAGAGTTTTTCAAGCTCATCTGCTTCATGGTGCCATCCCTCTCCAATAATCTCATCCAAGTAGTGAGACAGTCTTGGGTTGGCATGCATGAGCCAACGGCGGAATGTGATACCGTTTGTTTTGTTGTTGAATTTTTCTGGGTAGATGTCGTAGAAAGCTTTCAACTCTGAGTTCTTCAAGATCTCAGTGTGGAGTGCTGCTACCCCGTTAACACTGTATCCGTAGTGGATATCCATGTGAGCCATGTGGACACGTTCGCTCTCATCGATGATTTGAACAGCTGGATCTTTGTATTCTGCTTTCACACGACGGTCCAATTCTTTAATGATTGGTACCAAGTGAGGAACCACTTCTTCCAAGAATTCAAGAGGCCATTTTTCAAGGGCTTCAGCAAGGATTGTGTGGTTAGTATAGGCAGTCATGCTACGAACGATTGAGATTGCTTCGTCAAGTTCGATACCACGTGCAGTCAAAAGACGGATCAATTCAGGGATCACCATTGATGGGTGAGTATCGTTGATTTGTACAACTGCGTAGTCCGCAAGGTCATGCAAGTTGCTTCCCTTTTCGATTGCTTCGTCGATGATCAATTGCGCACCGTTTGAAACCATGAAGTATTGTTGGAAGATACGGAGCAATTCACCTTGCTTGTCGCTGTCATCTGGGTAAAGGAAGAGAGTCAAGTTGCGAGCGATATCTGTCTTGTCAAAGTTGATACCACCTTCGATGATAGAAGAATCAACTGAATCCAAGTCAAACAAACGCAAGCGGTTTTTAGTAGCTGTCTTGTAACCAGGTACATCGATATCGTAAAGGGTAGATGTCAATGCGAAGTGTGCAAATGGCACTTGGTAGCTACGGCTTGAGCGTACCAACCAGTTTTGCTCTGTCAACCAAGCGTTAGGAATCGTTTCTTGTTGGTTGTTTTTAAGAACTTGTTGGAAAAGACCGAAGTGGTAGTTCAATCCAACACCGTCACCATTCAAACCAAGTGTAGCGATTGAGTCGATAAAGCAGGCTGCCAAACGTCCCAAACCACCGTTACCAAGTGATGGTTCCAATTCTACTTCTTCGATTTCGATCAACTCTTTACCTGCAGCAGCAAGTTCTTTTTTCACATCGTCGTAAAGACCAAGGTTAATCAAGTTGTTTGACAAGAGTTTACCGATCAAGAACTCAGCTGAGATGTAGTAAACTTTTTTCTTACCAGTGTTGACTGGCTTTTGGCTGCTAGCAAGCTTGCTGTAGTTGAGAAGAGCAAGGTAAAGCTCTTCATTGCTACATTCTGCAATGGTTTTATTGTAACGTTTTTGTACAAATTCGTTTAATGGTAACATGTTTATGTGTCTCCTGATAATGTCTTATTTCTTTAATTCTACCAAATTTTCATTGATTCGGCGATAAATTGTAGTCAAGTCAAGCAAAGTTTCTTCAACAGCTGGTGTCAATTGATCTGCTGTCATACGCCATGACCAGTTTCCACCAAGAGTAGATGGGAAGTTCATACGAGCTGACTCATCTAGTTCTAGCAAGTCTTGCATGGTTGCAATAGCCATGAAGCTAACAGATGAAAAGACTGTGCGAAGCATTGCGTGTGGCACTGTTTCGTACTCTTTACGGTTCGTGTAACGAGCCATGTATTCACGAGTTGGATCGTCAATCTCATTACGGTACCAACCAAGGACCGTATTGTTGTCGTGTGTTCCTGTGTACATAACAGAGTTGGCAGGTGCCAAGTGTGGACTATCGATACTTTCGTCTTCTGGATTGAAGGCGAATTGAAGAATCTTCATTCCTGGGAAGCCAGTGCGTTCACGCAACTCGATGACTTCATCTGTCATGAAACCAAGGTCTTCTGCGATGATGTTTAGCTCACCAAGCTCTTCCTTAACGGCTGCGAAGAGTTTGTACCCTGGACCTTTCACCCATTTACCAGGTGCAGCTGTATCGGAACCAGCAGGAATTTCCCAGTAAGATTCGAAACCGCGGAAGTGGTCGATACGAACGATATCGTAGATTTTGAAGCTTTCGCGCAAGCGTTCAATCCACCATTTGTAACCGTCTTTGTCCATTGCTTCCCAGTCATAGATTGGGTTCCCCCAAAGCTGACCAGTGGCAGAAAACTCATCTGGTGGACATCCTGCGATGCAAGTTGCTTTACCATTGGCATCTGTCTTGAAGAGATGTGGATTTGCCCACATGTCGCTTGAATCTTCAGCGACGTAAATTGGCATGTCTCCAACGATTTCGATGTGGTTGTCGTTAGCGTATGCTTTCAATTTCAACCATTGTTGGAAGAAGAAGTATTGAGTCACACGGTGGTAAACCAACTTATCTGCCAATTTCTCACGGTAGCTTTCAAGCGCTGAAGCTTTACGCGCACGAGCATCTGCATCTGGCCATTCTGTCCAAGCAAGATTGTCAAAATGCTCTTTAATCGCCATATACTCTGCGAAGAGTTCAAGCCATGATTGGTTGTCTTGAGCAAATTTCTCAAAATCTTTGACATCACCCACTTCCAAGAAGCGTTTAACTGCTTTTTCTAAAAGCGGACGACGTGCGTAGTAAATCTTCGCATAGTCAACTTCAGATGCATCACTACCAAAGTCAACACCTTCAAGATCGTTAGCTTCCAACAAACCTTGCTCTACCAAGATGTCAAGGTCGATAAAATGTGTATTTCCAGCAAAGGCCGAGAATGATTGGTATGGAGAATCTCCATAGCTTGTTGTCCCAAGAGGGAGGATTTGCCAGTAACGTTGCTTCGTACGAACCAAGAAATCGACGAAATCATAGGCAGTTTGGCCAAATGATCCAATTCCGTATGCTCCTGGTAGAGAAGAGATGTGCATCAACACACCACTTTGACGTTTTTTCATAATAGCACCTCATGTGTTTGTTATAAAACGTTGCGCAATCAAGGCGCAAACGTTTGCGTTAAGTTAAGTATAGCGCATTTTAAATACAAATGCAAGCGTTTTTAAAAAATTTTTTTGAATTATTTTGATCAACCAAAACTTGTTCCCATTGATATTTTATGAAATGAGCGAAAAATTTTTTAAAAATTTTCTGATTTAAGATAATTCATTCCAAACATCTGCTCTATTTTCTGAAAAATCGAGCCAAATTTACGCAATCGTTTCCCTAATATATTTTCAATTCAAGAAAAACAAACATTTTAAGTTCTTTCTTATATAAAGGCTTTAACAAATGTTTGAAACCTTAAAATTTTTTTAAAATTTTTTCTAAAAATACTTGCAACCGTTTTCCGTTTGTGCTATACTAGGCACATAAAAGAAAACGTTTGCGTTTTCTCATTAAATTATTTTTGTTATTCTTTAGGAGGAATACACTATGTCATCTAAATTCATGAAGAGCGCTGCTGTGCTCGGAACTGCTACTCTTGCTAGCTTGCTCTTGGTAGCTTGCGGAAGCAAATCTGCTGATAAAGCGGCTGATACTAACTCTTCAGAAGCAAAAGAAATCACTTTTTACGTTGAAGACCAATATAAAGCCTTTGCTGAATCAGCTGCAAAAGCTTACGAAAAAGAATCTGGCGTAAAAGTTACCATCAAAACAGGAGACCAAATGGGTGGGCTTGACAACCTTTCACTAGATAACCAATCTGGTAAGGCTGCTGATGTCATGATGGCTCCATACGACCGTGTAGGTAGCCTTGGTACTGATGGACAACTTTCAGAAGTAACTCTTAGTGACGGAGCTAAAACAGACGATAAAACAAAATCTCTTGTGACTGTTGGTGGCAAAGTGTACGGTGCTCCAGCCGTTATCGAGTCTCTCGTAATGTACTACAATAAAGACTTGCTAAAAGAAGCTCCTAAAACTTTTGGTGACCTAGAAAATCTTGCTAAGGACAGCAAATACGCTTTCGCTGGTGAAGATGGCAAAACTACTGCCTTCCTAGCTGACTGGACAAACTTCTACTACGCATACGGACTCCTTGCTGGTAACGGCGGTTATGTATTTGGCCAAAACGGTAAAGATCCTAAAGACATCGGTCTTGCAAACGACGGCGCTATCGCAGGTATCAACTACGCTAAATCTTGGTATGAAAAATGGCCTAAAGGTATGCAAGATACTGAAGGTGCTGGCAACTTGATTCAAACTCAATTCCAAGAAGGTAAAACAGCTGCTATCATCGATGGTCCTTGGAAAGCTCAAGCATTCAAAGATGCTAAAGTAAACTACGGTGTTGCGACTATCCCAACTCTTCCAAATGGTAAAGACTACGCAGCCTTTGGCGGAGGTAAAGCTTGGATCATCCCATCAAGTACTAAGAACCTTGAAGGTGCACAAAAATTTGTAGACTTCCTAGTTTCAACTGAACAACAAAAAGCCTTCTACGATGCAACTAACGAAATTCCAGCGAACACTGAAGCTCGTACTTATGCTGAAGGTAAAAACGATGAGTTGACAACAGCTGTTATCAAACAGTTCAAGAACGCTCAACCAATGCCAAACATTTCTCAAATGTCAACAGTTTGGGATCCAGCGAAAACAATGCTCTTTGATGCTGTAAGTGGTAAGAAAGATGCGAAAACAGCTGCTAACGATGCTGTAACATTGATCAAGGAAACAATCCAACAAAAATTTGGTAACTAATTGATTTGTTCAAGGGGGGTGGAAGTGAAATCCCCCTTTGAATGTATAGATGCGTTTCTTATTAAATATGCGTATCTTGCGGTCGAATCCGAGTTTTATCTCACATCCTATGAAAGGAGTAATCATGGAAAAACAACAGCCTCGCAAAGCAGCCTTGCTGTCAATCATTCCTGGTTTAGGACAAATCTATAACAAACAAAAAGCTAAAGGATTTATTTTCCTTGGTGTTACTGTTCTATTTGTTCTGTATTTTCTAACACTTGCAACCCCTGAATTGAGCAATTTGATCACACTTGGTGAGAAACCTGGTCGTGATAATTCACTTTTCATGCTGATTCGTGGTGCCTTCCACTCTATCTTTGTTGTCGTTTACCTGCTCTTTTATATCTTTAATATCAAGGATGCACATACGACTGCTAAACGTATCAACAACGGTATTCCTGTAGCTCATACCTTCAAGGATATGATTAAAGGTATTTATGAGAATGGATTCCCATACCTTTTGATTATCCCATCGTATGTAGCGATGACATTTGCGATTATCTTCCCAGTTATCGTAACCTTGATGATCGCCTTTACCAACTATGACTTCCAACACTTGCCACCAAATAAATTGTTGGACTGGGTTGGTTTGACTAACTTCACAAATATCTGGAGCTTGAGTACCTTCCGTTCAGCCTTTGGTTCCGTTCTTTCTTGGACCATTATCTGGGCTTTGTCTGCTTCTACTTTGCAGATTGTCATTGGTATCTTTACGGCAATCATTGCCAACCAACCATTTATTAAAGGAAAACGTATCTTTGGTGTTATTTTCCTTCTTCCTTGGGCAGTTCCAGCCTTCATCACTATCTTGACATTCTCAAACATGTTTAACGATAGTGTCGGTGCGATTAACACGCAAGTCTTGCCTCTTTTGTCTAAGGTCCTTCCTTTCCTTGACGGTGCTCTTATACCTTGGAAAACGGATCCAACTTGGACTAAGATTGCCTTGATTATGATGCAAGGTTGGCTAGGTTTCCCATACATCTACGTTTTGACCTTGGGTATCTTGCAGTCTATTCCTAACGACCTCTATGAAGCGGCTTACATCGATGGTGCCAATGCTTGGCAAAAATTCCGCAACATCACTTTCCCAATGATCTTGGCTGTTGCAGCTCCAACATTGATTAGCCAATACACCTTCAACTTTAACAACTTCTCTATCATGTACCTCTTCAATGGTGGTGGACCTGGTAGCGTTGGTGGTGGAGCCGGTTCAACTGATATCTTGATTTCATGGATTTACCGTTTAACAACTGGTACAGCCCCACAATACTCTATGGCGGCAGCTGTTACCTTGATTATCTCTATCATTGTCATCTCTATCTCTATGATCGCATTCAAGAAACTACACGCATTTGATATGGAGGACGTCTAAGATGAATAACTCAATCAAACTCAAACGTAGACTGACTCAAACCCTCACTTACCTCTACTTGATTGGCTTATCAATCGTGATTATCTATCCACTTTTGATTACCATTATGTCAGCCTTCAAGACTGGTAACGTCGTAGCCTTTAAACTGGATGGTAACGTCGACTTTAGCTTTGATAACTTTAAAGGGCTCTTCACCGAAACCTTGTATGGTACTTGGTACCTTAATACTTTGATTATTGCCTTTATTACAATGGCTGTACAAACTAGTATCATTGTACTTGCAGGTTACGCCTACAGTCGTTACAACTTCTTGGCTCGTAAGCAAAGTTTGGTCTTCTTCTTGATCATCCAAATGGTGCCAACCATGGCCGCTTTGACAGCCTTCTTCGTTATGGCCCTTATGTTGAACGCCCTTAACCATAGCTGGTTCCTCATCTTCCTCTACGTCGGTGGAGGTATCCCGATGAATGCTTGGCTCATGAAAGGCTACTTCGATACCGTACCAATGTCTCTAGACGAATCTGCAAAACTAGATGGTGCCGGACACTTCCGTCGCTTCTGGCAAATTGTTCTCCCACTTGTTCGCCCAATGGTGGCTGTACAAGCTCTATGGGCCTTCATGGGACCTTTCGGAGACTACATTCTCTCTAGTTTCTTGCTTCGTGAGAAAGAATACTTTACTGTTGCCGTCGGTCTCCAAACCTTCGTTAACAACGTGAAAAACATGAAGATTGCCTACTTCTCAGCAGGTGCTATCCTCATCGCCCTTCCAATCTGTATTCTCTTCTTCTTCCTACAAAAGAACTTTGTTTCAGGACTTACAAGTGGTGGCGACAAGGGATAATTTATCCCCGCCACCCTTTTTCATTTTATACTCTTCGAAAATCAAATTCAAACCACGTCAGCTTCACCTTGCCGTACTCAAGTACAGCCTGCGGCTAGCTTCCTAGTTTGCTCTTTGATTTTCATTGAGTATTAGCGATTGTTACTGTAAATAATATTCTTTCAAAAAGCAATTTATCTCCTAGACTTGAAATAAAGTACATTTCTCTATATAATAATACTCATATAGAAAACACTTTTAGAAAGATGCCTATGCTTCCATATCCATTCTCTTATTTTACTAGTATCTGGGGATTTCGTAAGCCCCTGTCAAAACGTTTCGGACTCAACTGGTTTCAGCTTCTCTTTACTAGCATTTTCCTCATCAGTTTGTCTATGGTTCCAATTGCCATTCAAAACAGCTCGCAGGAAACGTATCCACTGGATACCTTTATCGATAATGTCTACACTCCACTGACAGATGAAGCCATCATGGACTTGTCAGAGAATGCACAAATCGTTGATGGAAAGCTGAACTACTCAGGCACTAAGAATCAGCAGCCTTCTCTTTTGATTGGTCCAAGCAAAAGCAAAGAATTGCCAAAGGATCTGCAACTTCATTTTGATACGGAAGAGCTCATCATCAGCAAGGAAAGTAAAGAGCTGACTCGTATTCACTACCACGCGATTCAAACGGAGAGTTTCCAGAGTAAGGAAGCCTTAACCCAGGCTATTTCTAAAGACTGGTACCAACAGAACCGTGTCTATATCAGTCTCTTTCTCGTCCTTGGTGCTAGCTTCCTCTTCGGATTGAATTTCTTCATTGTCTCTCTTGGAGCTAGTCTTCTCCTTTATATTACCAAAAAATCACGCCTCTTTTCATTTAGGACCTTTAAAGAGTGCTACCATTTTATCTTGAACTGTTTAGGATTACCAACTCTGATCACGCTTATTTTGGGACTTTTTGGCCAAAATATGACAACCCTTATCACTGTACAGAACATTCTTTTTGTTCTTTATCTGGTCGCTATCTTTTATAAAACACATTACCGCGATCCAGATTATCATAAATAGGAGATTTTTATGCCCGTTACGATTAAAGATGTGGCCAAGGCTGCAGGTGTCTCACCTTCAACCGTAACCCGCGTTATTCAAAACAAATCAACAATTAGTGATGAAACCAAAAAACGAGTTCGCAAGGCTATGAAGGAACTCAACTACCATCCCAATCTCAATGCTCGTAGTCTAGTTAGTAGCTATACTCAAGTTATCGGTTTGGTATTGCCTGACGACTCGGATGCCTTCTACCAAAATCCTTTCTTCCCATCTGTCCTACGAGGGATCGCCCAAGTCGCATCTGAGAACCACTATGCTATTCAGATTGCAACTGGTAAAGATGAGAAGGAACGTCTCAATGCTATCTCACAAATGGTCTATGGGAAACGTGTCGATGGTCTGATCTTCCTCTACGCTCAAGAAGAAGATCCACTGGTGAAGCTCGTAGCGGAAGAACAGTTCCCTTTCCTCATCCTTGGAAAATCCCTCTCACCCTTTATCCCACTTGTCGACAATGATAATGTCCAAGCCGGTTTTGATGCAACTGAGTATTTCATCAAAAAGGGCTGCAGCAGAATTGCCTTTATCGGAGGAACCAAGAAACTTTTCGTTACACAAGACCGTCTAAAAGGTTACGAATTAGCACTTAAACAACACCAACTTCCGATTGATACTAACCTGACCTACTTTGCAAATGAATTTCTAGAAGAAAAAGGTTATCAATTCAGCAAACTCCTATTTAAGCATGATCCGCAGATTGATGCCATCATCACAACCGACAGCCTTTTGGCTGAAGGGGTTTGCGACTACATCAGTAAGCATCAGTTAACTGTTCCTGTCTTGAGTTTTGACTCTGTCAATCCTCGACTCGACCTTGTAGCTTATGTGGATATCAATAGTCTGGAGCTTGGGCGGACATCATTTGAAACAATTTTGCAGATTATCAATGATGCGAAAAATAATAGACAGATTTGTTACCGTCAGTTGATTGCCCACAAAATTATCGAAAAATAAAAACCAGCTCCAAAGCTGGTTTTTGCATGTCTAATTGTCCGTTTCTACGAATCGTCCTAAGATATGGACATTTTCAGATACAGAGACAAAGGCTGTCGGATCAACCTGTTTCATGATGTGTTTAAAATCATTAAACTCTGCTCGCGTGATAACCGTAATCAAGACTGCTTTTCTCTCATGATTATAGGTTCCTTCTGCATCGTGGATCATGGTAGCGCCTCGGTGCAATTTTTTATGGATTTTTTCGATTACCTTGTCAGGATTATTGGTTACAATCATGGCCTGCATCCGTTTTTGCTTGGTAAAGACAGCGTCTGTCACACGACTAGAGACAAAGATGGTAATCATTGAGTAGAGGGCGTATTTCCAACCAAAGGTCAATCCTGCTATCAGCATAATCGTCCCATTTACCAAGAAAGAAATACTACCGACATTTCTCCCTGTTTTCTTGCGAATGGTGAGGCTGACAATATCTGTACCTCCGCTAGAAATATTGTTACGGAGCGCAAAACCAATCCCCAAGCCCATGACAACACCCCCAAAGAGAGCATTGATAATGGGATCCTCTGTCAGCGTCACAACGGGCACAAACTGGATAAAAAGAGAACTCATGGATACCGTGATAAAGGTAAAAACTGTAAATTTATGTCCAATCTGATACCAAGCCAAAATCATCAGTGGGATATTAATGGCATAAAAGGTTGCGGATACGGGTAGTTGGAGACCAAACCAATGAGTACTCAAACTGGAGATAATTTGCGCCAAACCTGTCGCACCACTCGAATAAACATGCCCTGGTTGAAAAAAGAAATTGACAGCAACTGCTGACAAAAAGCCATAGACCAGAGAAGCCGAGATTTTCTCATCATATTTTTCCCGAGAGATACTTTGTAAAACTCGTAAGATTTTTATCTGATAAGCAAAGCGGCGCAGATAATAGCGCCACCGCTTAATTTGTTTTGCTTGTTTCATCTTGTTCTACTTGTAAGCTGAGTTCCTCTAGTTGTTTGAGAGCGACTGTTGATGGCGCTTGTGTCATTGGGTCGGTTGCCTTATTGTTCTTAGGAAAGGCAATGACTTCACGGATATTTTCTTCGCCTGCTAAGAGCATGACAAATCGGTCAAGCCCGATAGCCAAGCCACCGTGTGGTGGGAATCCATAGTCCATGGCTTCCAATAGGAAACCAAACTGGTCATTTGCTTCTTCGGCTGAGAAACCAAGAGCCTGGAACATGCGTTCTTGGAGTTCTTTTTGGTTGATACGAAGGCTACCACCACCCAGCTCGTAACCGTTCAAGACGATGTCATAGGCAATAGCACGGACATTGGCCAAATCACCTTCTAGTTCGTGAGCTGTGTCTGCCTGTGGAAGGGTGAATGGATGGTGGGCACTCATGTAACGACCTTCTTCTTCAGACCATTCAAACATCGGCCAGTCAACAACCCAAAGGAAGTTGAATTTAGCGTTATCAATCAAGCCGAGCTCTTTAGCAATACGACCACGAAGGGCACCAAGGGTTGCATTCGCCACTTCAAGTGTATCCGCCACAAAGAGAACCAAATCCTTGTCTTCTAAACCAAGGGCATTTGTCAACTCTGCTTGAATGTCCGTCAAGAACTTAGCAACTGGTCCGTTCAATTCTCCATCCACAACCTTGACCCAAGCAAGACCTTTGGCACCGTACTGCTTGGCTACTTCGGTCATCTTGTCGATGTCTTTACGTGAATAGTTGTCCGCAGCGCCTTTGACCACAATGGCTTTAACGGCAGCTGCTTCTGAGAAGACTTTAAAATCAACACCCTTGACAACTTCTGTCAAGTCCTGAAGCAACATGTCAAAACGAGTATCAGGTTTATCAGAACCATAAAGAGCCATGGCATCATCGTATTTCATACGAGGGAATGGAAGAGTTACCTCAATTCCTTTTGTTTCCTTCATCACGCGCGCAATCAAGCCTTCAGTGATATCTTGGATTTCTTGCTCCGTAAGGAAAGACGTTTCCAAGTCGACCTGGGTAAACTCAGGCTGACGGTCACCACGCAAGTCTTCATCACGGAAGCATTTAACGATTTGGTAATAGCGGTCGAAACCAGCATTCATCAACAACTGCTTGGTGATTTGTGGACTCTGAGGAAGAGCGTAGAAATGCCCTTTATTGACACGAGATGGCACCAAATAGTCACGCGCCCCTTCTGGCGTTGATTTAGAAAGGAATGGCGTCTCCACATCGATAAATTCCAACTCATCCAAGTAGTTGCGGATAGAGTGGGTCACCTTAGCACGAAGCTTAAGGTTTTCTAGCATTTCTGGACGACGAAGGTCAAGGTAACGGTAACGCAAACGTGTATCGTCATTGGCCTCAATCCCATCTTTAATCTCAAAAGGTGTTGTTTTAGCTGTATTAAGCACCGTCAAAGCTGTCACGTTCAACTCAACCGCACCAGTCGGCAACTTATCATTGGCTTGTTCACGCGCAACGACTTGTCCAGTCACCTCGATGACAAATTCGCTACGAAGGCTTTCAGCTGTTACCATGACTTCTGCAGATACTTTTTCAGGGTTGATAACCAACTGCATGATCCCTTCACGGTCACGAAGGTCGATGAAGATCAAACCACCAAGGTCACGACGACGGCCAACCCATCCTTTCAAGGTCATTTCTTGTCCGATGTGTTCCTCACGAACACGACCAGCATACATACTACGTTTCATGTTTTCTCTCCTCTTTTATTCTGTTACTATTTTACCATAAAAGCGCAGGCTCTTCATGAAAATCAGCAGAAAAGTTTGATTGTCTTTAGAAATCAAAACGAACAGACAAAAAATCCGATGAAAACGTCATCGGATTCTCTGATTATGATTCTTAACCTTTTTTACGCTTTTCAGCAATCTCAGCTGCCTTTTTAGGTAGAACAATCTCCGTCGCATAAGCTGTCGCAAAACGTAAGATTCCTGCAATAGGCGCAAAGACAACTGCTAGATAGTTGTAAAAGAAGTCGCCTTTAAAGGCATAGGCAAGTGCCCCGATGATAAAGAAGAGAACGACCGCCTGTATCACTGCTAATAAAATTACTCGTTTCATGTGACCTCCTGACTCTATTATAGCATGAGTATCATCAAAAAGCCGATTAAATTATTCAAAGCGTGTAAAGAAATGCTATAAAGAAGACCTTTTCGGTTCACATAAGCCAGTCCCAAACTCAATCCCAGACTGGCATAAACTAAAAACTGTTGCAAAGTTCCTGGAAAATGAATCAAGGCAAAAAGCACACTTGATACGAGGAGAAACAGAGCTGTCTGTTTGCTGTTATTCTGTTTAGGAAAGAGATAGCGCGCCAGCATTCCTCTAAAGATGAGTTCTTCCGTCAGAGGAGCAAAGACCACCACCATAAAGAAACCAAAGACAGGCTGAGCCAATGTCAATTGTGATACAGTCTGTTGATTAGCCGACGGATCATCTGGCAAAAAGAACTGGGCTGTAATCGCCACTAGCAAAACCAGGGTTGGTAACCAAATGAAACGACTAAAAGCAGTCGTCTGGATGCTAACCTTTTCTGTCTGATACCATCTGTAAACTCCATAAACATAGGTCCCTGACAGGACGATATAAAGTGGCAAGACTCCAAAGATTGAAGCCCCTAGTCCAAGAGCTGACAGCGCCGTACTCTGAACCAGACCATAGCCAAAGAAAAAGGATAGAACAGCTAGAAGAAACCAGCCAAGATTTTTAAGTAAGTTCATATGGGTCTCCTATTTGAAATAACGTTTTGTTTTGCGTAACTGCGCAAAATTGATATAAAGATGAATTACAACTAGAATAAGCAAGGCAACTAGCTGAGTTTCTTGTAAAATGGTTGATAATACCAGTAATAGAATATAAATAGCAGGAAGTATGATTTGATTCAATTTAAACAGAGTCAAATAAGCATTCTCCATTTCTGCCTGCTTCTCTCCCTCATCGTAACTACCCAGAAAAGACAAGACTTCTTTTGGAGTCGAGAAAATAGATAGTTTATACTGGCGAATGAGAAAAATTGTTCGCACACAATAATTTGCAACAGCAAAAGCAAAGAACATTAAAACAAGTGAAAAAATGAATAGATAAATATTCTCAATTACTGGAGAAGTAACAATTGCTAAACAGCAAAGCATCGTAATCATCAAAATGTTCGAAGCAACCGTTCCATAGTCCAAGAAACGGTAAGCAGTTACATATGCTTCTTCATTAACCTCTTCCTCTTCGACTGTTTGGTAAATCGCGTAAGCTTCGCGACTCTTTCGAAGGTAGTACACAGCTAAAGCTAGAGATAGTACTCCGACAATTGCAATAAAAACGAAAGAAATATATAAAACTTGTTCGGTTTGAATTTGATTGAATAATCCTCTCAGAGCGAGGCTAGACATTCCCAGAAAGATACCTAGAATTACTGCTCCCATTCCAATCCATTTATGTTTGTGTTTCATTCCTCATCCTCCTCCAAGCGAAATACCGATTCGACTGTTTCGTTAAAAATCTGAGATATTTTCAGGGCAATGATAATGGACGGGGTGTACTCATCCCGTTCTAGCAAGCTAATGGTCTGCCTGGAAACTCCTGCCATCTTGGCTAGGTCGGTTTGATTGAGACCATCGCGAGCTCGAAGCTCTTTTAGACGATTTTTTAGTTGCATGTTACACACCTACTCTCCGTCAAATTCAACGGTTTGGATATCCTCAATACGTTGCAACTTGAATTTTTCTTTTCCTTTTTTATCTACACGTCGTAGCTTGACCCACTCCTCATCAACATCTACAACTTCCCAGTTGTCTGTCCCAAACAATTGTCCAACGATGACCGGTTTTTTCCCAATCAGTTCTTTTAAAATTCTTGACATTTCTTTATTTCCTTTCTGTTTTTGCTCAATTCTTTTGATTTTATTCTCTAGTTTCTTGACCCTTTGGGTATGATAGAGATAAAACATAATCACAAGAGGTACAAATCCTAATGCCCACATAATCGTTCCTTTCTGGTTTCTATTTCTTAACTTGAATTTATTGTAACACATCTTTTTCTTTTTGACAAGTATATTTGTCAAAAAGTTTATGATTTTTGTCATTTTGCAAAAGAAAAAGGTCAGGGATGGCTCCCTGACCCGTTTATCTGTCATTAAAATCCTAGTTTTTTAAAGACTTCTGAGAAGTTTTGGCTGATTGTATCGAGCGTAACTTCCACCTCTTCTCGAGTTTGGTTATTCTTGACCGTTACTTGTCCGCTTTCGATTTCACTCTCTCCCAGAATGATGAGGGTCTTAGCCGCAAAGACATCAGCTGACTTGAACTGGGGATTGATTTTACGGTTGAGGTAATCACGCTCTGCTTTGAAACCTTGTTGGCGAAGGGCTTGTACCAACTCCAAAGCCTTGATATTGGCTCCTTGACCCAAGACTGCGATATAGACATCTAGGGCATTCTCAATCGGCAGTGCCACACCTTGCTTTTCAAGGATGAGAAGCAGGCGCTCCACACCAAGTCCAAAACCAAAGCCAGCAGTTTCTGGGCCTCCAAAGTAAGCAACCAAGCCATCGTAGCGACCACCTGCACAGACCGTCAGGTCATTGCCCTCAATCTCTGTGATAAACTCGAAAATGGTGTGGTTGTAGTAGTCCAGACCACGCACCATATTAGTATTGATGATATAGTCTATACCCAGATTTTCCAACATCTGACGCACAGCATCAAAGTGGGCTTGGCTTTCTTCATCAAGGAAGTCCAAGATAGACGGAGCATTCTCCACTGCCACCTTGTCTTCTTTTTCCTTAGAGTCCAAGACACGGAGAGGATTTTCCTCCAAGCGACGCTGGCTATCCTTAGACAAGGTCTCCTTGAGCGGTGTCAAATAGTCGATCAAGGCTTGACGGTAGGCCGCACGGCTCTCAGGATTTCCAAGAGTATTGAGGTGCAATTTGACACCTTGGATGCCGATTTCTTTCAAGAAATGGGCTGCCATCGCGATCGTTTCCACATCGGTAGCTGGATTGCTAGAACCAAAACACTCAACACCGATCTGGTGGAACTGCCGCAAACGCCCTGCCTGTGGACGCTCATAACGGAACATAGGGCCCATGTAGTAGAACTTACTTGGCTTTTGCACCTCTGGGGCGAAGAGTTTATTTTCCACATAGGAACGGACAACGGGCGCAGTTCCTTCAGGACGGAGAGTGATATGGCGGTCACCCTTATCATAGAAATCGTACATTTCCTTGGTTACGATATCGGTTGTATCTCCGACAGAGCGACTGATAACCTCGTAATGCTCAAAAATAGGCGTACGCACTTCCGCATAGTTATAGCGCTTGAAAATTTCACGGGCAAAGCCCTCAACGTACTGCCACTTGGCAGATTCAGCAGGTAAAATATCCTGCGTTCCTTTTGGTTTTTGTAATTTCATAGGGAATCCTCTTTAAACTTAATAGTCTTATTTTACCATAAATAGAGGGATTAAAACAGTGAGAAAAAAATTAGGATTTACATATCATTTTTGAGATTCAGACTTGTCAGAAGAATAGCCAGCAAAGAAAAGACAACAAATAAAATCCAAGTCAACTGCATATTCCATACGGCTACAAGTGAAAAACAGGCTGTACCAAGAGGTACTGATAAGGTAAACAATAAACCTAAAAAATTACTGGTACGAGCTAGAACATCTGGAGCTAGATTTTTCATGAGCATGGCACTAATCTTTGGTGAAACTTTACCAGACACATACAGAGTTAAAAAGAGGAATAGCAAACCAAGCACGACTTGATTGAATAAGTTAGCCAGACCAACTAGACTGACTCCTAATGTCGCCCACATCATCAATCTAGGCAAGGACTGCTTCCCAAAATAATCATTACCCGTAAGGCTACTGATGATGATAGCTAATAAAACACAGACTTGCTCGATAAATAGTGCCTCTGTGTAAGAAAAATTCAAGAGAGAATGGCTCAAAAAGAAGATGCTATAAATGCTTCCTAAAGCGCCACCCAAGGCATTGATAAGCAAGACAGCAAAGATCATGAAACCAAAGTTTTTCTGTCCACTTTTTAGAAAAACGAGACGTAAATTTCGGTAAATTGTTAGGAACTGTTCTTTGATAGAAAGCTTCTCATTTTTTAGGATTTCACCATAAGGAGATAAAATTGACAGGCCCAATTTGCTTCTTCCTAAAAAGAGAATAGCGGCTGATACTAGGAAAAAACAGGCATTGATTCCCGCAACGAGGGAAAAATTATTGACCGATAGACCTAAGAGCCAGACTCCAAAAGCCTGACCACCAATAGCTGAAATATAGGTGATAAACTGGGAAAAAGAATAAGCCTCCATCAGATCATTTTCAGCCACTTTTTCCTTAATAAGAGGTATGCGCAAACCACCTACAAAATCACTGATCACATCACTGATGACATTAATCAAACACAGGCTGGAAAAGGCAAAGAGACTGGCTTGACCAAGTACCAAAGCTGCTAGGAAAAAGAGAAGAGCCTGAAACAAACCGCTATAGGTCATCCATTTGACCTTGTCCCTCGTGTAATCTGCCCGAATCCCTACAAAAACTGTAAAGAGAGTCGGAAGAATCATGACAATATTCGCTACAGCAACCGCAAAAGAGGCTTGTGGCAAGGTCGATGCATAGACAATAAATACCAAGTTAAAAATAGAAGCACCAAAAGCATTGAAGAAGCGTGACAAAGTCAACAGTCGATAAGCTTGATTTCTAAACAATAGTTTCATAGGTAATCTCCCTTCTTGTTCTAATCCCTATATGAAGTATGACTATAGTATAGCACTTATGAATTAGCGAGGAATTTTTTTGAATATATGCAACACAAAAAATAAGCAAATAAACGATAGAACTTCTTTGATGACCTGAGAGAGGTCAAGAGTTCTATCGCTTCAAATTTTAAATTATTTTCTTACCTTGCAGATATTCAAGCATCAGTCGTTTTTCTATAGTATTCGGCAGATTTGTTACAGCCAAGCATCTCAAAAATATGGATAGCATCTTCCATCTTTTTCTGACCTTCCTTAACTCTGCCTTGCTTGCTATCAAGGAGACCTTCCGCCCACAAATAGACAATTCGAAAATAGGTCTCGTTTTCCTTGTAGAAATGCTCTTCGATAACACGTTTAAAATAATAGGCATTGGTAAATTCTTCATACTCAATGCTGGCTAAAAAACCATTCAATAGCATGGTGTGAAAAAGGTTACGATTACCAGACATTTCCATTAGAAAATCGGATTTGCGGACCATTTCTCGTACATATCTAGTAAAGAGAGAAACAGATAAGAGTGGGGAACTGACTGAGAACAAATTGAGTTCATAGATTCCCCAAATCTCGGTAGAAAACAAATAATTATGAAGGACTTTCCCTTCCTCTGCTGTTAACTCTACCGTTTCATCCATGCTCTTCATATAAGACTTGATCATAATGGCATTTAGAATATGTTTCTGTTTATTTTGAGAATCGGCATGCTTTTGATACTCCTTACGATACAAGTCCTCGAGAGGTGCTATGTTCTTTGGATCCAAGATATCTGTGATTTCTTTTCTCAACTCAGAATCTGTATCATACTGAAAACCTCTCGCCAGAAAGAGGATTTCCTCTACACTCGCAGATATATTTTCTAGGGCAAACAGAAACTTTCCCACCGAAAGTTCACTCTGACCAGTTTCAAATCGGGACAACATAGAAGCCGAAAATTTTCCCCCTGTTGCTTGTCTTAGCGAGATATTTCTTGATTCTCGTAATTGTCTAAAGACTTTTCCAATCTGCTCCATAGGCTTCCCCTTGATTCAGTATTTTCTTCATTTTATCATATTTTTCAGAAAATTCATCAAAAACTTGCCAAATTGTCAGAATTATGAGAAAATAGAGGATATTTATCAGGTGGAGGGACGTAATGAGAGACGATATCAAAATCAATGACCGCGCTTTGGCCTTACAAGACCAAATTGTCGAAAAACTAGAGAAGGTTTTTGATACAGATGTGGAATTGGATGTTTACAATCTAGGCTTGATTTATGAAATCAATCTGGACGAAACAGGTCTCTGTAAAATTGTCATGACCTTCACCGATACTGCCTGTGATTGCGCCGAAAGCCTGCCTATCGAAATCGTCGCAGGTCTGAAAGAAATCGAGGGTATTGAAGATGTTCAGGTTGAAGTTACTTGGTCGCCCGCTTGGAAGATTACACGAATTAGTCGCTACGGCCGTATCGCCCTTGGACTGCCACCTCGTTAATACTCTTCAAAAATCAAATTCAAACCACGTCAGCGTCGGCTTGTCGTACTCAAGTACTGCCTGCGCCTAGCTTTCTAGTTTGCTCTTTGATTTTTATTGAGTATAAGCAGGCAAATCACTTTTGAAGATAAAAAGAAGCAAGCCGAAGATGGCTTGCTTTTTGAGTTTATTTTTTACCTGACTTGTCCATATTCCAGAAGTCTGTCACGGCTCCGCGTGAGGCAGATGATACGATATGGGCGTATTTACCGAGAACACCACGGCTGTAAAGTGGTGGCAAGGTTGTTTCTGCCTTGCGTTTTTCAAGTTCTTCTTCCGATACGGCCATAGAAATTTCTTTGGTATCTTGGTCAACTGTAACGATATCGCCTGTACGAAGGTAGGCAATCGGTCCACCATCCTGAGCTTCAGGAGCGATATGTCCGACAACCAGACCATAAGTACCACCAGAGAAGCGTCCGTCTGTCAAGAGGGCAACCTTGTCTCCTTGACCTTTACCAACGATCATGGATGAAAGTGACAGCATCTCAGGCATACCAGGACCACCCTTCGGTCCAACGAAACGAACAACGACAACATCGCCATCAACGATTTCGTCTGTCAGAACGGCCTGGATAGCATCTTCTTCTGAGTCAAATACCTTAGCTGGTCCAACGTGACGGCGCACTTTAACACCTGATACTTTAGCAACCGCTCCATCAGGGGCAAGGTTCCCGTTCAAGATAATAAGCGGACCATCTGCACGTTTTGGATTTTCAAGTGGCATAATGACCTTTTGACCTGGAGTGAGGTCTGCAAAGTCAGCCAAGTTTTCAGCGACTGTCTTACCAGTACATGTAATGCGGTCGCCATGAAGGAAACCATTTGCCAGCAAGTACTTCATAACCGCAGGTACTCCACCGACTTCGTAGAGGTCTTGGAAGACATACTGACCAGAAGGTTTCAAGTCGGCCAAGTGAGGCACACGTTCTTGGATCGTATTGAAGTCCTCAAGTGACAAGTCAACATTAGCCGCATGGGCAATGGCAAGCAAGTGAAGAGTAGCATTTGTAGAACCACCGAGAGCCATAGTTACAGTGATAGCATCTTCAAAGGCTTCACGAGTCAAGATATCTGATGGTTTGAGACCAAGCTCCAGCATCTTGACAACAGCTCGTCCTGCTGCTTCGATATCTTCTTTCTTGTCAGCTGATTCAGCTGGGTGAGATGAAGACCCTGGCAAACTCATACCGAGAACTTCGATAGCAGTCGCCATGGTATTAGCTGTATACATGCCACCACAGCCACCAGGGCCAGGGCAGGCATTACATTCAAGACGCTTCACGTCCTCAGCTGTCATGTCACCGTGGTTCCATTTTCCGATTCCCTCAAAAACAGAAACCAAGTCGATGTCTTTACCATCAAGATTACCCGGTGCAATGGTACCACCATAGGCGAAAATAGCTGGAATGTCCATGTTAGCAATAGCAATCATAGAACCAGGCATGTTCTTGTCACAGCCACCGATAGCGACGAAGGCATCGACGTTGTGACCACCCATAGCCGCCTCGATGGAGTCCGCGATGATATCACGAGATGTTAGAGAGAAACGCATACCAGGCGTTCCCATGGCAATCCCGTCCGCTACGGTAATGGTACCAAACTGAACAGGCCAAGCACCTGCAGATTTGACACCTTCTTTCGCCAATTTCCCGAAATCATGCAAGTGGATGTTACATGGTGTATTTTCCGCCCAAGTCGAAATTACCCCCACAATCGGCGTTTCAAAGTCCTTATCTGTCATACCAGTCGCTCGAAGCATAGCACGGTTTGGTGATTTAACCATGCTGTCATAAATGCTACTGCGGTGACGTTTATCTAATTCTGTCATCTTATCCCTCCCATTTCAGTTTTTACTATTATAGCACAATTTCCGCATGAAGAACAGAATAAAATTCTTGAATTTTCAGAAAATTCTATACAGTAATATTTTCTTTAAAGATGTTACATTTATTTCTTGACTTTATACATTAAAGAGATATCATTTAGATATCAAGAATAGGAGGTCATCCTCATGACTGAAAAAACTTTACATTCAAAACCAAATGGTGTATTCGCATTGATTCTCATTGAGTTGACACTCGTACTTGGTATCTTTATATTTATAATGGGTGCTGGTTCGGAAAATATTTTTGGAATTATTATCGGTCTTTTATTAATCTTAATTTCAGTTCTAGCTCATGCTGGTTTAAAAGTTGTCAAACCTCAGGAAGCTCTGGTTTTGACCCTCTTTGGTAATTATACAGGTACCATCAAAGAACCTGGTTTTTACTTTGTCAATCCTTTTAGCATAGCAGTCAACACTGCAAACCACACTCGACTTGGTCAAAGTGGTGATGTTAGCACAAAATCTCCTTTTTCAGGGATGAAATCATCAAATGGCAATGATGTAAACCTTGAAATTGGCAAGAAACAGATTTCTCTCAAAGTTATGACTTTGAGCAATTCTCGCCAAAAAATCAATGATTGTCTAGGAAATCCTGTGGAAATCGGAATTGCGGTAACTTGGAGAGTTGTCGATACCGCTAAGGCAGTCTTCAACGTTGACAACTACAAGGAATATCTCTCTTTGCAGTGTGATAGCGCCCTTCGTAATATTGTCCGCATCTATCCTTACGATGTGTCTCCTAATGTAGATACCACAGGGGATGGACAAGCAGATGAAGGGAGTCTCCGTGGCTCTAGCGAAATTGTAGCTAACCGTATTCGTGAAGAAATCCAAAGTCGCGTAGAAGATGCTGGCTTGGAAATCCTTGAAGCACGTATCACTTATCTAGCTTATGCACCAGAAATTGCAGCTGTTATGCTTCAACGCCAACAAGCATCTGCCATTATTGATGCCCGTAAGATGATTGTAGACGGCGCTGTGGGTATGGTTGAAATGGCACTAGAACGTCTCAATGAAGGAGAGTTGGTAGAACTTGACGAAGAACGAAAAGCTGCCATGGTTTCAAATCTCCTAGTCGTTCTCTGTGGCAATCATGATGCACAACCAATTGTCAACACAGGAAGTCTTTACTAAAGATGGCTGAAGCTAAAAAAAAGCAGATCCCCCTTCGACTCTCAACAAAGTTATACGCTGCACTCGCATCATGGGCAGAAGACGACTTTCGTTCAGTCAATGGGCAAATCGAATATCTCCTCACAGAATGTGTCAAACAACGGAAGAAAGACGGAAAATACGTATCAGAAACCATTGACGAACCATTTGAGATTGATATTTAACACCTTCTCCTGTCTGCTGGGGCAGACGGGAGAATTTTTTCATCTTTTTTTGTCAAGTAACTTTACTTTACAAAAAAGTTTTGATATACTATTAAAGTTGATGAAAATCAAACCTAACTGAATTATATCTTAAAAGGAGAAATCAAAATGGCAGTACCTGCACGTCGCACTTCAAAAGCGAAGAAAAACAAACGTCGTACACACTACAAAGTAACAGCTCCATCTGTAAACTTTGACGAAACTACTGGAGATTACTCACGTTCTCACCGTGTATCACTTAAAGGATACTACAAAGGACGTAAAATCGCTAAAGCTGCATCAGCTGAATAATAGAAGGGAGATACCATGCGCGTAAATATCACACTTGAACACAAAGAATCTGGTGAACGCTTGTACCTTACTTCTAAAAACAAACGTAACACTCCAGACCGTCTTCAATTGAAGAAATACTCACCAAAACTTCGCAAGCACGTCGTGTTTACAGAGGTTAAGTAAGGGTTTCAGTACACGTCAATAGACGTCAAAATATTGATTTTAAGCGATTTTTGATTTTTTGAAACTCATTATATCGCACTACAAATCAATAAAAACTCTACCTTTTACTCTACCTTTTTTAGATAAATATATCATCTGGATATTGAAGTTAAGCCCTGCTATCATTTCGATGGCAGGGCTTTTTAATATTTGGTACATTAACTTCTTATCTATATTTTGGTGGATTTTAAGTTGACATCTACAAAGTTTAATGTTAAAATACATTCAAAAATATATTTGAATGAGGTGTTTTATGGTTCAAAATGTTGTTACTTCAATAATCCTGTATTCTGGGACAGCCGTAGACTTACTTATTATCCTAATGTTATTTTTTGCCAAAAGAAAAAGCAGAAAAGACATCATTAATATCTATTTAGGACAATTTCTAGGCTCTGTTAGTCTAATATTGCTAAGTTTACTTTTTGCATTTGTCTTAAATTATATTCCTAGTAAAGAGATTTTAGGTTTGCTCGGTTTGATTCCAATTTTCCTAGGACTCAAAGTTTTGCTTTTAGGAGATTCTGATGGAGAAGCTATTGCAAAAGATGGTTTGCGCAAAGATGATAAAAACCTGATTTTTCTAGTCGCTATGATTACTTTTGCAAGTTGTGGTGCTGACAATATTGGTGTTTTTGTCCCATATTTTATTACCTTAAATTTAGCGAATTTGATAGTGGCTTTACTTACCTTTCTAGTCATGATTTATCTCTTGGTTTTTTCTGCCCAAAAATTGGCACAAGTCCCTTCTGTTGGAGAAACTTTGGAAAAATATAGCAGATGGTTTATTGCCGTTGT